>CAMYVI010000308.1 GCA_947302185.1 uncultured Lachnospiraceae bacterium | reverse complement strand
CTCGGAATGCCGCTTTTTTGAGATGGATGCCCTATATTGGCTATATGGATTCGGAAATGTACATGCTAACAGTGGAAATTCTCATGAATTCGTACTAAAATAACATTACGAATAATGAAAGATAATAGAAAAATGATTATATAAGCGATACGGACAGGAATGCATTTTTCAGCAGACATATATGGTTATATAAGACCAGGGGTGTATAATGAAGTATCTAATAATCGGCGCCGGCGGGACCGGCGGTCTTCTTGGATATAAAATGGCAAAAGGCGGGCTTGATGTCACCATGATTGCCCGGGGAAAACAGCTCAGGGCAATTTGGGGAAACGGAATTCTGGTCGAAAACCTGTGGGATCACGCTGTGGATTCCGCAAAAGTGAATGCCTATGAGACGAGCAGTTATTATGATGACCCTGAAGTGATTTTCTTATGTGTTAAGAGCTATCATTTAAAAAGCCTGATTCCTTTTCTGAAACAGATCATGCATGATGATACAATCGTGATTCCGACTCTCAATGTGTACGGCACCGGCGCATACCTGAGTTCCAAGCTTTCAAAGGGAAAAGTGATGGATGGCTGTATGTATGCCTCCGCTCATCTCAAAAGTTCGGGTTGGGTCCTCATTCATCGAGACATACTGCGGGTGATCTTCGGTCCCAGGGAAGAGAAGGATTATGATCCTCGTCTTAAAGAGATTGAGAGCGAGCTGACTTCCTGCGGCATAGATGCCAAACTTTCCGAAGTTATTCAGAGAGACTGTATGGAAAAGTTTTCCTACATATCACCGATTGCAGCTGCGGGCGCTTACTATAATGCAACAGTTGCGGATTTTCAGAGAACCGGCGAGCCGCGCGCTATGCTGAAAACAATGATCCGGGAAATTATGGCTCTTTCTTATGAGATGGGGTATCCTTTCGAGAAGGATTATGTGGATGTGAATCTAAAAGTATTGGAAGCACTCCCGCCTGACGCGACGACCCGTATGCAGAAAGACGTTGCAGCCGGGAGAAAATCTGAGATTGACGGCCTGGTCTTCAATGTTATAAGGATGGCAAAAAAATATAATGTTTCGATGCCTGCTTATGAAATGGTGGCAGAAGAACTAGAGAAGAGATACGCCACACAGAATATAAAGCAGGAGAAAGCAACTGAGTAGCAACGAGATTGTACTCACGATGAAGACGAGTGTCACATTACGCGCGTATCATAGACTTACGTATCGAGTATTGCGCGATGAAGAATAAATAAAGATGGCCCGGCTGATAAACAGTCGGGCCATTCTTACGCCGGGCAAGGGGTTTTCGCTCGGGTGCGTAAGCGAATTAAAAATTGCGAATTTGTTAGCAAATCTATAGATTATTATCTGATAAATAACAATCTAATTTTACCCTCTTTATACAGCAAAATTCAAGATATAATCAAAAAAATCCTGTATTTCTTTTCGTGCAGTGTGCGAAAAGAAATACAGGATTCAGAAAAACGGAATTCAGGTGAGCGTCATGTCACCGTCTTTGACCCAGCCCATTTTCCTGCAGAGCATATTGACAAGCGGGCAGATGACCGCAGGCAGGATGAATGATACAAGTATCAGACCGATCCAATCCATAGCTGTTATAGCTTCCTTGGCTCCTGATGCAACATCATTTACCCATCCGGTATAGACACCGATCTGACCGACCAGACCGCAGGTTCCCATACCTGATGAAACGGCTGCTCCGTTCATCTGAAGCCTGAAAATGCAGGTCGCAATCGGACCGGTAATCATACTTGTTACGCACGGAGCGATCCAGATGCGGGGATTGCGTACAATATTTCCCATCTGCAGCATAGAAGTACCGATGCCCTGGGAGATCAGACCTCCCCATCTGTTCTCCGGAAAAGACATGACGGCAAAGCCGATCATCTGCGCACAGCACCCTGCGAGTGCCGCACCTCCGGCAAGTCCTGTCAGGCTGAGGGCCGCACAGATCGCTGCGGAGGAAATCGGAAGAGTGAGGGCAACGCCCACGACAAGGGATACCAGAATTCCCATGAGGAACGGCTGAAGTTCCGTAGCCCACATAATAATATCGCCGACTTTCATGGCAGCTTTTCCGAGTGCGGGAGCCCACCACGCAGAAAGCAATACGCCTGCGCCTATCGTGACGAGTGGTGTTACAAGAATATCTACTTTGGTCTCTTTGGAAATAGCCTTGCCGACTTCACCTGCAATAATAGCGATAAAGAGGACGGAAAGCGGACCGCCTGCTCCGCCGAGCGCGTTGGAAGCAAATCCTACTGTTATCAGAGAATACAGGACCATCGGCGGACAGTGAATGGCATTGCCGATCGCGACAGCCATGGCCGGACCGCTCATAGCGGTGGCGAGCCCGCCGACAGTGTATTCAGCTCCGCCTATAGTAGCAACAGGATTTGTCAGGAATGCGATGTGAAACTGGGAACCGATTGTATTAATGATCGTGCCGATGAGCAGCGAGCAGAAAAGACCCTGTGCCATGGCGCCGAGAGCATCAATGCCGTAACGCTTTGCGGAAAATACGATGTCCTTGCGTTTGAGGAACTTTTTGAAGTTTTCCATAAGCAAATCCCTCCATATCTGTACAGATTATATTACAGGTGTCAAGACACATGTATACACTAAAATATCCTTTCTGTCAAGACGGTAATTGTTAAGATTCAGTGATGTATCATAATATATACAATTTCCTCTCAATGATGGGCAGCCTGCCGGAAAAAACCGTGAAACTCTTCAGATTTTGTATTATACTAAGAAGTACTTGGTTGTCGGATGGTGAGCACTATGAATAAAAAAGAACTGGCATTAATTGTTATTGACAGATTAAAGAAAGAATACCCCGGAGCGGATTGCACATTGGATTATGATGAAGCCTGGAAGCTCCTTGTCAGCGTGAGGCTGGCAGCTCAGTGCACTGATGCACGGGTCAATGTAGTGGTAGAAGATCTTTATGCAAAGTATCCTGACGTTAATGCGCTGGCTGCCGCGGAGCCTGAAGAAATTGAGGCTATTGTCAAACCCTGCGGACTCGGTCACAGCAAAGCGAGAGATATCAGTGCCTGCATGCGGGTGCTCAGAGATCAATATGACGGAAAAGTTCCGGAGACATTTGAGGAACTTCTTGCCCTTCCCGGAGTCGGACGAAAAAGTGCGAATCTGATCATGGGGGATGTCTTCGGGAAACCGGCCATCGTAACTGACACAGATCG
>CAMYVI010000307.1 GCA_947302185.1 uncultured Lachnospiraceae bacterium | reverse complement strand
ATGCGGTTATCCCGGATCTTCCGCTCCATGTCCTCAAAGTTCATGCGCCACACGCCGCCCTCATCGATCTCAAGCGGGCTCAGCACAATGTTGTAGCCATTATTCTTCAGCGTCCCGGTGAAGCCGATGTAAGTCGGAGAGTGGACCAGCACGCTGTCGCCTCTCGAGCAGGTTACTCCGAGAGCGCTTACCACGCCGCCGAGAACACCGTTCTCATAGCCTATGGCATCTTTCGTGAGTCCGCTGACATTGTTTCGGATGCTATGCCACTTTATGATAGAGTCAAAGTACTCGTCCCTCGTCTCGAAGTAGCCGAAAGCCGGGTGCTCCGTCCTCTTAATTATCGCTTCCTGAATGGCGGGGAGCACCGGGAAGTTCATATCCGCGACCCACATCGGGATCGCGTCAAATCCCGGATCCGGAGCTGCGGGTGCAAATGCCGACGCGTCCCCAATCGCGTCTACGGCCAGCGCGTCGTGCCCGCGGCGGTCCATTATTGTAGTGAAATCATATCTCATAGGTATAATCCTCGTGTTCAATCGGCTTCTCCCACGGCTTTTGTCCGTGAGAGGAGCCCTTTTGGCTCATATAGTTATTTATTCTCCCGGAGTTTAATTTCCCCAGTTCTGCAGGCCGAAGCCCCGCTCAAAAAGAAGTTCTTCCTCTTCTTCTGCAACGCCATTTTTAATTTTACTATAGCGAAATGGAAAGTCAAGATGGGGGCATGACAGGTGGTGCGCGAGAAGGATCGGCAGTCAAAAGGGCTGCCGCATTAATGCGACAGCCCCGGTAGTATTTTCAAGAATTTTGTTTAATCAGGCTTTGGCGACCGGCAGTTTAATAACAGACGATGGCAAATCACCGCTTATCTCGCCGCCGTCAGAGATTGTAAATCCCTCCGGTACGCTTGTGACCTTGACCGTCATATCTTCGCGGTCCTCGACGAACAGCGAATATGATGCGTCTTCACCGGTCACATATGTTTCAGTACCTTCTTTGGTAGTAACGGTGAATTCCGTTCCCGGTCCTGCGGTGGAGAGGAATGTGTAGTAGCCCGGATGCTTTTCCGTGTAGTCATCGCCCATAAATGTCGTGACTATTTCTTCAAATGTCTCGGCGTTCGGGATAGAACCGACTCTCCAGAAACAGATTTTTCCGTTTCTGTCAATAATCAGTGTTGTCGGATATGTGGATGTCTCAATGAAACCGAGGCTTTCGTTGTCACCGCCATAAGCAAGCGGGAAAGAAAGGTCATGCTTTTCACCGTATTCTATAACGGATTCCTCGGTGTCAAGTGGGTCGACATCGATGGCGACCATAGCCATTTTATCCTGATACTTCTGATATACTGCATCCATCTCAGGGAATTCTTTTTCGCATGGTCCGCACCATGAGGCATAAAGAACAATCGCAGCCAGATCTTTGTCTTCAAGGAGCGTATCCGGTGTGATTTTGACTCCGTCCGGTGTCTCTAATTCAAAGTCCGGAACATCTTCGCCAATATGGTCTTCAAACTGAGATACGCTATCGAGCATATTATTTAAAATCTTTTCCTGATTGACCCGAAGCCAGACAAACCCGGCAAGAATCAGAGCAGCGATGAGTCCGATAATAACAAGGAATATCTTGAGCAGCAGCGGCATTTTCTTCTTTTTATTATTCTTCATTTTTAATACCTATATCCTTCCTGATTTGGTTTGTATTTATCGATATAAATTAATGATGCTGTCTTAATTATCGTCGTTTGACCGGCATCTTGATTTTTCATGTTACATTTATTTATACGAATATGCAGGGGAACAGGGACAAAAAGAATTGAGAAAATGTCGGCGTGTGTCGGCGTGTTTTATATTGCAATGACAGGAAAAAACGGATATAATAAAACTAGAGGTTATGCAATTAGATTTTACAAAATACAATGTATCGCGGGAAAGTATCGCAGCTTGTACAAGAGTAATAAGGAGGTAGACAAATGATTTACGACTACAAGATTAAGACAGGCAAAGGCGAAGAGTTAGACCTTGCGGACTACAAGGGAAAAGTCATCATGGTCGTCAACACTGCGACCGGCTGCGGTTTTACACCGCAGTATGCGCCAATCGAGCAGATGTATAAAGACTATCATGACAAAGGTCTTGAGATTCTGGACATCCCCTGCAATCAGTTCGGCGGCCAGGCACCGGGAACTGACGATGAGATCCACGAGTTCTGCACACTCCACTTTAACACCACCTTCCCGCAGATGAAGAAGGCAGACGTGAACGGTGCAAATGAACTTCCCCTCTACACCTACCTGAAGTCCGAAAAAGGATTTGAGGGCTTCGATGAGCACCCGTTCAAGGCGCTTCTTGAGAAGATGTTCGCTGAGGCGGATCCGGATTGGGCAAGCAAGCCGGATATCAAGTGGAACTTCACTAAGTTCATCATCGACCGCGAGGGCAATGTAGTCGCCCGCTTTGAGCCGACAGCGGATATTGAGAAGGTAGAAGAGTGTGTTAAGTCTCTGCTGTGATTGAACAGGTCTTCACTTGAAGACCGTGACAACTCGACACGATTCGATGGAAGGACAGCCATACCCGATGAAATATCATCCGGTATGGCTTTTTTATTCGTGATTTTTGTATACAGGAAGTTACATTAAATGACAAAAAAGTCTTTCCTTTAACACGGTAACGTGGTAGTATGTTAACTGACTAACGTCACATATTATTTGGAGGAACATTATTTATGAAAAAGAAACTTGCACTTATTATGGCGATGATGTTGATCCCGGCTTCTCTTATGGGCTGCGGACAGGGTTCAGCTGCTGGGGCAGCCGCAGAACCGGCATCGGCAGAGTCAACTGTTGCAGCTGATGCCGGGGCAGAGACTACTGAGGGCGGCGCATACGTCTTCCTCGACGAGGATCTCGGCGATGAGTCCTATGCAATCGGTTTTCGCGTCGGCGATGAAGAGCTGGCTGAGACAGTCAGCGGCGCGGTTCAGGCACTGGTCCTCGATGGAACTTTTGACAAGATTGGTGAAAAATACCCGGATATCAAGGATTATCTGTGCCTCAAAGCAGATAATATTGATGCGTCGACACTTCCGGAAAAAGGCTCTGGAGATCCGAGCTTTACATTCAAGCATGGTTTTGACAAGGCTTATCCGCCATATTCCTATCTGCAGGATGACGGTTCTATTGGCGGCTTTGACGTTGAGCTATGCCAGGCAGTGTGCGACTACCTCGGCTGGGGCTATGAGCCGGTCCCGTTCAGCTGGGATGTCAAGGATATGGAACTGA
>CAMYVI010000306.1 GCA_947302185.1 uncultured Lachnospiraceae bacterium | reverse complement strand
GTCTATGCTGCCGTGCGTCTTAGTACTGCATTTCCCTCCGCGCCGACAGCAAGTACTGTCACGCCTTAAGGTGAATGCCTTCTATAATTATGAGCGGTAGTCCGCGTTGATATCCACGTACGCGTGTGTGAGGTCGCAGCCCCATGCTTCCGCGGAGGCGTCACCCATCTTCATATCGCAAGTAGCTGTGATTGCGTCTTCAGAGAGAATTTTTGTCGCAAATTCCTCACTGTAACCGGTCGATACGCCGTTCTCAAGAATTTTGAGCTCTCCCGCAGCACTTGTAAGATACAGATCGACCTTCTCCGGATCGAACATTGCGCCTGAGTAACCGAGTGCGCAGAGAATTCGTCCCCAGTTCGCGTCATGACCATAGATTGCAGCCTTAGTGAGAGAAGATGATACGACTGAGCGGGCAAGAATGCGTGCGTTCTCCTTCGTGTCGGCATTTATGACCTTCACCTCAAAGAGGCAGGTAGCGCCCTCGCCGTCCCTTGCCATCTGCTTGGCCAGAGATGTCATGACAGCGTGGAGTGCGTCATGGAAAGCCTTATAATCCTCATCCTCAGAAATAATGTCCATATTGCCTGCAAGGCCGTTGGCCATCAGGATGCATGTGTCATTGGTAGATGTATCGCCGTCCACGGAGACCATATTGAATGTCTCAGGGACTACATCCGAGAGGGCTTTCTGAAGCATTTTCTTTGAGATAGCCGCATCCGTTCCGATGAAGCAGAGCATCGTGCACATATTAGGATGAATCATGCCCGAGCCTTTGCAGCATCCGCCGATCGTCACCGTCGTTCCGTCAGAGAGAGTGATCTCGCAGGCAGCTTCCTTGGATACTGTGTCTGTGGTCATAATGGCCTTTGCGCATGACAGTCCGTCCTCACGCGTAAAGCCGAGCTTTTCTTTCAGCATGCCGCAGCCCGCCGTGATCTTATCGATCGGAATCTGCTGGCCGATAACGCCGGTGGACGCGACCAGGACCTCGAGCGGGTCGATGCCGAAGTTCTCTGCGGCTGCCTCCGCCGTCTGTCTGCAGTAGGAAAGACCCAGCTGGCCAGTGCATGCATTTGCAACACCGGAATTAATGACGACCGCCTGAACAAGACCGCCTGATTTTACTATATCCCGGTCCCAGATGACCGGAGCTGCCTTGACCACATTGGTCGTGAATGTACCTGCTGCCTCAGCAGGAACTTCCGAATATATCATCGCCATATCAGCGCTTCCGTTCTTTTTGATGCCTGCAGCGCCGCCTGCGGCAAAAAAACCTTTTGCGGATGTGATTCCGCCGTCTATAACTTTCATATGCCCTCCTCAGAAATTTTTCCGGCACATTTTCTATCTGTCCGAACCTTATAAATAATATATCAACACTTAAAAAAAGTAAACCTCATAATTATTTGCATAATTATACATGTATTCTGTATATTATGCAATGCAAATCTGAGATTTTCAACTTTCACTTGCATAAATGTTGCATACGGTGTATAGTATATCTCGTTCCGGGATCATAAAGAAAAAGATTTGCAAGAAGCGAAAAATCATATACAATGTAAGGACACCGGCATACGGTCCCATTTGTACTGAATACAGGAGGAAATTATTATGAGCAAAGAGAAAGTGGTACTTGCCTACTCAGGCGGTCTGGACACGACAGCTGTCATCCCGTGGCTTAAAGAGACATTCGGATACGAAGTCATCTGCTGCTGCGTAGACTGCGGACAGGGGAACGAGCTGGACGGTCTCTCCGAGAGGGCACAGCTTTCCGGAGCTGCAAAATTATATATCGAGGACATCAATGATGATTTTGCCGAGAACTTTATCATGCCCTGCGTACAGGCAGGCGCTGTCTATGAGAACAAATACCTGCTCGGCACATCCATGGCCCGTCCCGCCATCGTAAAGAAGCTGGTAGAAATCGCGCGCAAGGAAGGCGCAGTCGCTATCTGCCACGGCGCAACCGGCAAGGGCAACGATCAGATCCGCTTCGAGCTGGGCATCAAAGCTCTGGCTCCGGATATCAAGGTCATCGCCCCGTGGCGTATGACGGATCTCTGGACCATGAAGTCCCGCGATGACGAAATTGCATACTGCAAGGCACACGGCATCGATCTTCCGTTCGACCACTCCCAGAGCTACAGCCGTGACCGCAACCTGTGGCACATCAGCCACGAAGGCCTCGAGCTCGAGGATCCGTCCCTGGCTCCGAATTATGAGCACATGCTCGTCCTCTCCGTCTCTCCGCAGAAGGCACCTGACAAGGAGACAGAAATCACAATGACATTTGAAAAGGGCGTCCCAACCTCCGTCAACGGAAAGCAGATGAAGGTCGCTGACATCATCCGAACGCTGAACAAGCTCGGCGGCGAGAACGGCGTCGGCATCGTTGACATCGTTGAGAACCGTGTTGTCGGCATGAAGTCCCGCGGCGTCTATGAGACACCGGGCGGCACGATCCTCATGGAGGCTCACAAGCAGCTCGAGGAGCTCGTCCTCGACCGGGCTACAATGGAATTCAAGAAGATCGTCGGCGACAAGCTCGCTCAGGTCGTCTATGAGGGCAAATGGTATACGCCGCTCTGCGACGCGCTGATCGCATTTGCTAAATCCACACAGGAATACGTTACAGGCGAAGTTCGGTTCAAGCTCTACAAGGGCAATATCATCAAGGCCGGCACGACTTCTCCGTACAGCCTTTACAGCGAATCACTCGCTTCCTTCACGACCGGTGACATGTATGACCACCATGACGCGGACGGCTTCATCACTCTGTTCGGCCTGCCGCTGAAGGTACGCGCTCTGAAGCTTCAGGAAACGAAGACCAACCTGCAGTAACAAACACTAAAGGGCTGTCGCATTAGACTAATGCGACAAGCCCTTTTAGTTTGTTTTACCCGATGCCCAGCAGCTTATCAATATTGCCTATATCGGACCGATAGGATCCGGCCTCCTCCCTATATCTGTCCATCCGGGCTTTCTGCTGCGCGGCGGACTCGCTGTCGTCTATTGCAAAATACGCTTTATACAGAGTTGCTGCCTCGTAATAAAATCCGAGAGCCCGGATCTCCTGCTCGACTTCTGTGTGCTTTTTGCCGATCCGGTTGTCATTTATCGCCTCATCGAGAATACGGTAATAATTCTCATACGTTGTCATTCTTATATAGTCGTCCTCATCAGCCGAGTAATCATACCTGTCGTCTCTGAGCTCCGATGCTATGTAGGAAATCTGGATCACCAGTGCCAGCGACAGGATCACAAGCAGGACCGCATAGAGGATC
>CAMYVI010000305.1 GCA_947302185.1 uncultured Lachnospiraceae bacterium | reverse complement strand
CGCGTTCGAAAACGTCTCTGTCGATGCGCTCCGCTCACTCGTCTGCACATATACGCCGACCGTCAGGATACTGTTCAGATCCCTCGGAAGGGACGTGGAGGATAATTTTTTCGCGTCTGTGTATGGTGATTCCGACTCACCGACCAGCCTGTCATCCAGGACAAGTTGTGAAACACTGACATTCCTGAATCCGTTTCGAAGGCTTGAATCCGAAATGAAATAGTATCGTCCCTCAACGGCGATTATGCACTGGGGCTCATCTCCCGGATACGGCGCTGTAAGGCGGTATGCCTTCTTGATTGTGCCGTCGTGGTAGTTATACTGCGCAAGATATCCGCCGTTATTCTGCCACAGTCCGTCTGCGTGGCTGTTTGCGGCGGTACCGTCTCCGTACTTAGACCCATACATGACCTGCAGGAGCTGGCCGTCTATGACGATGGGACCCTGAGAATTAAATTCTTCCGTGTTAAAATAGAGTTTTCCGATTCCCTGAACGTCAGAGAGCCCCATGGGGAAGGTCTTGTTCAACGGTGTGAATTCCGCATCAAAAGCCCTGTACATAGAGACTCCGCCGGCCGCTGTGTATTGCAAATAAAAGATTTTGTTGTCAGTGTCGTACGCCATTCCCCATGTTCGGTTGCTTTCAGTTACCGGCGATATGAATTTTTCAAAACTCAGATCGTCCGGATTGATGACTGCTATCTGTCCGACGGAGGAATCTGATAAATCTCTATTGCCAACAATGACGTAAATCTTATTTTCTGTCGGATCATCAGCGTCGGGCGCATAAACAACCGAGTTGCCATGCCCTGCCTTCTCTATCAAGACACTCATGCCAGGTATCGGGTTCCAGTCAAGGTCAAAAGCTGTAAGCACGAGGTCAGATGTAAAGTTCGTGTCGCTGGAATTCTCGTTCTTGTAGCAAAAAGCAAGAACGATCCTTTCATTTACAGGATCATAACATCCGGTTTGCACGCGGTAGTCGCTGTATTGCGTCCCGTTGATAGGAGATGCGTTAAATTCTTTCACAATCCTGAGTACAGGAGCGCTTTCCCGGAGATTCCTGCTGATGATCAGCGGCTTGTTCGGATATGTACCGGCGTCACTGATTACAATACTGTCATCCGACCACAGGATGCTGTTAAGCTTGTAATTTCCTGATGGGACAACTACCTTTTTTCCGCTGGCAAGCGCCGCCTGAAATGCCGATGTATCGTTTGCCGTGCCGTTGCCCTTTGCTCCGTACATCTGCGGTGTAACGATACCTACATCGAATACCGCCGCTTCCCCAGAGTGATTAAATCCTACAATGCTCTCGCTTGCGCCTGTAATTGTCAGAGCACTTGCAAGGCTTTGCAGGACGCCAGGCATTGCTTCGATATTCGCTATTGTATTGGCAGCTGTCTCTGCTGCTCCGCTCGCCGCATCAGCGGCTGCGTTTGCCGCGGTAGCCGCTGCATTTGCTGCTGCAGTTGCCGCTTCTGCAGCTTCCCTGTTGTCCTCAACGTAATTCACGACAGTCTCGGAGTCTGCACCACCTTCAATCGGGCACTTCTCGACATCAAGGATGAAGTTCGCCGTGCATCGTTTGCTCGATGATCCTTTTTCGAATACCAGCTCCGCTATGCACGGTCCCCACATGGCGGTCATCTGCTGCTGTATGGAGACTCTTGCCGTATTCGTGCCGACCACTTCCACAGCCCCCGTGGAATATATATTCCTGTCGGGCTTAATAAGGTCGACAAATATACTCGTCATCCCCGTTATGTCAAATGCTGTTGCCCCGTCATAGATCTCAAAGTTAATCACAAATCCGTATTCGTACTGATTGACCGGGACTATGACAGGAGCATCGCCGGGGATAATGTTCAGTTTGTAAGTTGCCATTAATCCTCGCTCGCCTCCTCTACTTCAATATTCACGTACTCACCGAATGTGACTGTCGTGTACTGATCGTCTTCGGATTCTTCTATCTTTTGAACACGCGCCGAAACAAATATCTTTGCTTCCGGATCTGACAGCGGAACAGTGTCCCCCACATTCAGGACAATATCAGGATTGAGGATGTCTGTGCTGAATTCATCCGTCATGTGATTGCGCTTCCGAAGCTCCGCAACAGCTTTCGTAAGGAGCATCTTTCGGTTGCTCGTATCGTACGTAAATCCAGCTATGACCCAACCGCCTTCTGAATCAGTGCCTTTATACCGACGCCAATTCTCGCGCCCTGCCATACTGTACAGGAAACCGGTCTGCGACAGATAAATATCTCCATCGTCATAAGTCATGCCTGCAAGTGTGATCGGTGCGTCGCTTCCTTCCGGTGTGCCTCCCGTTACTCTGAGACATGATGCAAAGTTCACAAGACTCCTCTTCCGCCTGATCGGCGAGATATCACGTCCGGCAACCAGTGGCTTTTTAATATTCTTTCCGCGCTTTTTGCGGATATCGATGTACATTCCGGGTACTCTGAGACCATCAATATCAAAATCAAATTCGAGTTCCACACCGAAGCTGTTCGCTATGGACAGGAGGCGCTCCATTACGGTTGAATCAGAATCCCATGATAGTGTCCTTGTATTGTTCGGTATCTCATTAATGCGGACCGTAAACCCCGAATCTGCAGCGAAATGATCGATATACCACTCGATGTTGTGTGCATTCGATGCAGCTGTCGCTTTTGCCTCTTCGCATACGAGGTCGATCCCCCCGCCTTCGAGATGCATCCATACACGACCGTTAGCAGGATCACCTTCTGATTCAAGGATGGTAAATACCTGGTACTTTCCGCGCCTCTTTCGGAAGACATATCCTCCTGGCTCAGCGCATCTCTCAGCTTTCCGTCTCATTCCTACCGGATATTCGAGATAGCATTCGATGATCGGAGCGCCTGTCCCGTTCTCATCCTGGTATACGTCACCCGTGATATCCATTCCGTCCCGGGTACCGGCTATGCCGATCACGCGCATGGTCTTGTCAGCAAAATAGCAAATCATTATTCCCATGCCTCCCGATATGTCAAAGTGTACGATTCCGGTTTCTTTGCGGTCAGGATGGTTGTCGTAGCCGTGCATTCGATTTTGTTAAATCCCGGCTTCAAACATAACTCCGTCCAGTCGTTGTCTACACTTCCGAGATCAGGATCCGGACGCCCGTTAAGTCTGATATCTCCTGTGGCACAGTCTACAATTATGTTGTCGCCAATCCTCATGATATCTACAAGCTGATCGGCTGATGATCTTGTAGTTGCTATGATCTGAGCGGAAGCGAAGCCCATTCCCGACATCTGTCTCTGTCCGT
>CAMYVI010000304.1 GCA_947302185.1 uncultured Lachnospiraceae bacterium | reverse complement strand
AATGCACAATCTGGCCTTCAGTCTTACAGGCATTGACGCAGAGTACGGTCTCTGCGAAGCTGATGAGACTTCGCTTCCTCGCGCCGTCCGGGAACTGGTGGCTTCCGGAGCAAGCGGCTTTAATGTGACCATGCCGGATAAGACGGCTATGTGCGGCTTATGCGACGAGCTCTCCGAAACTGCCCGGATCGGCCGTTCCGTGAACACGGTCAAGGTGGAGAACGGAAGACTTTTCGGAGATTCAACCGATGGCCGCGGCTTTGTGCGTGCTGCAAATGAAGCCGGTTTCCCGATCATCGGGCAGACAATCTCGCTTCTCGGCACCGGTGGAGCCGCGTCCTCAATCCTCATTGACAGTGTACTCGCCGGAGCCCACCACATTTTCGTATTCTATAATCGCGAATCTTCCCTTAGCCGCGTAAAAAGAATCGCAGATGAGCTTTCAGGCAGATACAGCACAACGATCAGCTTTCACGCTCTCTCCGACAGAGATTCTCTTCGAAAAAATATCGGGCTCAGTTCCCTGCTCGTAAATGCCACGAGCGTCGGTATGAAGAGGGGGCCGGAGGATATATCATATAAGGATTCTTCCCCTGTACCCGACACATCCTTTTTCCATCCCGGTCTGAATGTCTTTGACGCAATTTACACCCCTCAGAAGACATGCCTTCTCAAGATGGCTTCGTCCTGCGGATGTAAGACCGAAAACGGTCTTCCCATGCTGCTCTATCAGGGTGCGGAATCCTTCAGGATCTGGACCGGACACGATTTTCCTGTGAAGGAGATCAAGGATGCTCTGTTCTAAGTTCATGTCTGTACAATCGCGTAAAATGGCGGCTCACCGGGAGCCGCCATTTCTTACACACAAAATTCGAATCCATCCGCGCGTTTATTCTCCGGATGTTTCGCCATCATTGCTCTCCACGGAGGCGATGATCTCGTCGCAGATCTGATCGACGTTCTTGCCGTCAACTTCGATCGTTACATTTGCAATACGTCTATAGGCAGGCTCACGCTCCTTCATCATCTTACTGACACGCTCTTCAAGATCACCGGCTCGCAGCCATGCGTGCTTTTCCTGCTTTGCCAGTTTAGCGACCACGGTATCCAGTTTTACTTTCAGATAATAGACTGTTCCAAGTTCTTTCAAATATTCCGCGTTCTTAGGCATCAGAGCAAGACCGCTGCCAAGAACAATAACAGAACGCTCTACTCCGGACTGAAGTTCGATCAGGATCATTGTCTCCATGGCACGGTAATATGCATCTCCGAACCGATCGTAGACTTCAGTTGTCCTCATCTTCAGCTTTGCCTCTATCATCTTATCGACATCAACCAGAGGCAGCTCCAATCTCTTCGAAAGCGCTTTTGCCACCGCGCTTTTTCCGGAACCCATAAACCCTTCGAGAATAATGTTATCCATAATGCTGTCCTTTATTCTGCTTAGATTGAAATCATATAAGTAAACAACTCTATCGATTCTATTATACTCTTTTTCTGTGAATTGCTCAAATAATTTTATCTCATTGGGGAAAGATTCGCTCTATTGTCAGATTCTTTCCTTCATAGGGACGTAATCAGCCCGATCTGAAACGCTCACGTAAGCAGGACGTATGATTTTATCCATATTGATGAGCTCTTCAAGCCGGTGCGCACTCCATCCGACAATTCTTGCGATTGCAAATATAGGCGTGTACAGCTCGACAGGCAGCCCCAGCATGTCGTAGACAAGTCCCGAATAAAAATCTACATTCGTGGATACGCCCTTATAAATGTGACGCTTCTCGGCAATGACCTTCGGAGCGAGGCGTTCGACCCTGCTGTAGAGGTCATACGTCTCTTCCTCTCCCTTTGCCACTGCCAGCTTCTCCACATACTGCCTGAATAACTTCGCTCTCGGGTCGGAAATTGAGTATACCGCGTGGCCAAATCCGTAAATAAGACCCTTCTCGTCAAATGCTTCTCTGGCAAGCAGTCTGTTGAGATAGACACGTATCTCATCATCGTCCTTCAGATCTTTTACATTTTCCCGGAGATCTTTGAACATTTGCATAACTTTGATGTTAGCCCCGCCATGCTTCGGTCCCTTCAGGGAGGCCAGCGATGCTGCCACCGCTGAGTACGTATCCGTTCCCGAGGAAGTGACGACATGCATTGTGAATGTCGAGTTATTACCGCCGCCGTGTTCCATATGAAGGACCAGCGCAAGGTCCAGGACCCGCGCTTCGATCTCAGTATACTGCTTATTCGGGCGGAGCATCCTCAGTATGTTCTCCGCGGTTCCCAACTTTCTGGACGGGTTGTGGATATAAAGGCTGTGACCGAGTTCATAATGGTTGTAAGCCTGATAGGCGTAGACCGCCAGCATCGGGAACGTCGCGATGAGGTTGACGCACTGGCGAAGCACATTTTCGAGGGATGTGTCATCCGCGTATTTGTCATAGGATGCCAGTGTCAGCACGGATTTCGCAAGTGAATTCATGATGTCCTTGCTCGGGGCCTTCATTATGACATCCCTTGTAAAATTCGTGGGAAGGGACCTCTGGGCGACCAGCATTTGCCTAAAGGCCTTCAGCTGCTTCTCATTCGGCAGTGAGCCGAAAAGGAGCAGATACGTGGTCTCCTCGAACCCGTAACGTTTTTCACTAATAAAACCGTTTGTTAATTTCTCGATCGGGATACCCCGGTAAAAGAGTTCGCCTTCTATCGGAATCTTCCTGCCGTTTTCATGTCTGAAAGAGTTAATTTCCGAAATCTGTGTCAGACCGGCGACAACGCCGTTGCCGTTCAGATCCCGGAGCCCCCTCTTGACATCCTTAACTGCGTATAGTGTATGGTCGATAGTAGACTGCGCACGGCAAAGCTCAGAGAGCTCCACGTGCTCGGGGGTCACTTTTTTTGAATATGCTGCCATTTGAGTACCTCCTTTTATTTATTCCTCTGCACGGAAGAAATGGCACAGCTGCCTCCCGCGCAAAGTCAGTCAGCTAATTGTGACATTCTATCATAAAAGGGGCACTCTGTCACGAAAAACACAGCCAGAGTGTATACAATAGAGGCTCATTATCTAATTATTCGATTGTTTTCAGCGGAATATCAGTTAAGTCCAACTGTGAGATGACCTGACGTTTACATATAAAAAATGACAGTTCCTGATTACTGTGTATCCTTTCCACACAGCAATGCAGTTCATTCTACAATCGTATTATGCAGTGTTCCGATTCCCTCAATCTCACAATCGACGGTATCACCGACCGAGAGAAATCTCGGAGGATCAAATCCCATACCTACACCTGCCGGAGTCCCCATGC
>CAMYVI010000303.1 GCA_947302185.1 uncultured Lachnospiraceae bacterium | reverse complement strand
ATCGGCTTAAAACGGTTTACTCCGTGGCTCTCAATGCCCCTTCTGTCGCTCTCCATCAGGACATCCGCACAGATTTCCGCATCCTCCTTCGGAAGCCCCGCTGCCTGAAAAGCGTCCACCATAAAATTACCTACCAGTTCCCAGCTGATATACGGTCTTGTCTCTTTATCCGTCATAATACTTCCTCCTTATCTCATAATCAACTTTCAGATATCGCGAACCAACTACACCCCGCAAGAACTTATTGCCACCCTCGCGCCTCCTTGGTTCACGATACCATAACAATTTTCGCCATCGCAAAAACCACTAGAGTTCATCCCTTTATATTACCTTAAATTCCTGTACTTATAAACCCCTTATCGCATGGACTTCCGACCGGTCTGATCGTTAATCTAAACGGGAGAAGATCCTTCTTTAAAGAGACGGGAAAATTGTCTCCACATATTTCAATTGACTAATTATCGTAAAAGGACTATTATCTATATTGTCGGGGGAGCCAGCCGGCTGAGATCGCTTCGCGAAACCCCTATTACTTGATCCGGATAATACCGGCGTAAGGAGGCATTCATATGTTTTTTGTCACAGAAGACGGTGGACTCACCACCGCCGGCTACGTATTGACCGCAGTCGTAATTTTTGCACTTCTCATTGTTATTTCCGCATTTGCCAACAAGAACAGGAAGGTCAGCGCCAAGCAGCTGGCATTTGCAGCAGTCGCGCTCGCGCTTGCGACAGTATGCAGCATGATCAAGGTGTTCGAGCTCCCGATGGGCGGCTCCATCACCCTGCTTTCCATGTTGTTCGTCGTCCTGATCGGGTACTGGTACGGTCCGGCCGTCGGCCTCATGGCAGGCGTCGCTTACGGACTGCTTCAGCTCATCCTCGGGCCTTACATCGTCAGTCTGCCGCAGCTTCTTGTTGACTACGTGTTCGCATTCGGAGCCCTGGGCCTGTCCGGCTTCTTCTCAGAAAAGAAAAACGGGCTGCTCATCGGCTACATCATATCCATATTCGGCCGCTTCATATTCGCGGTGCTCTCGGGCGTGATCTTCTTCGGGATGTACGCACCGGAAGGAATGTCACCGTTTGCCTACTCCGTGATGTACAACGGAAGCTATATTTTTGCGGAAGGCCTTATCACGATTATCATTATCATGATCCCGGCTGTAAGGAACGCGCTTGCCACCGTGAAGAACCAGGCAAAAGCCTGAACATAAACTTTTGAACATAAAAACAGGACCGCCGGCGGGTCCTGTTTTTTTATGTCAGTCTCTTGTTGTCTTCTGGGGTTCCACGTAACTAATGAACACATTGCCGCCGGCAGTGAATGTCGCCCGGCTGTCGTTGATGCCCATGTAGTAGTGGGAGCCATCCTCAAAATTATACAGCAGCGTATTGTAGTGATCATATCCGACAATGACCGTCGTTCCGCCGTCTGCCAGACGGGCCACGACAGCCCTGCCGTTCGAAACTTCATACAGCACCTGATCAAGTTCACATCCGGTGAGATTCAATATCGTAGCGGAATCGCCTGCGAGTTCCTGCAGGTGAGCGGCATCCAGTGTGCCCGCGAACATCGCTTCAGGCACATCCTCATTATAGAGTTCGTTCTCTGTCTCGGAATTTCCTCTCTCATAAATGTACTGTCCCTCAGCCGTCATGGCTGTTCCGACCATCGCATCCGCGAGGCGGATGGCAAGTCCGGGGTCAGTAACTACATTCTGCAGCTTTCCGTAACCATATACATAGTACTGCGGGAAATCATCAATCTCTCTGATTCCCAGATCGAATGTCGGGACAGACGTCTGATTTTTCATCTTGAACGATGCCAGAAGAGGACTCAGGTTCTGACCTGACTTGGGCATCTGCAGAGTGACTACTGTGCCCTGACGGCTCGAGAGAGTAAGAGATACGTTGATCGCTTTGGCGGACGTCTGCCGATTGTTCATGATGTTATCCGTCGAAGCGGGAACGTAATCATCCCCGCTCTTCGTGTACCTGGTGAGCTCGACCAGACCCTCCTTGATGGAGACATCCGTGACCCATATATTGTCCGGATTATATTCTTTGACGACCTTCCCGTCAAAGTTTTCGATTTTCAGCTCTTTCATCGCAAAAAGCACATCACCGGCAGGTCGCCTGCGGATGTCCTCTTCATTTGCAATGCCATATATAAAATCATCATTAATAAAGCCGAGCGGTCTCACATATGTACCCTTCCGGGCTGTAATACTGCGGGTATCGCCGCTCTCAAGATTCACGAGCGTTATATTACGGGAGGCATTCTTGTCCATTTCCTCCGCCCACGCGATCTGATCATTATCACCCGCCATGACGATGCAGTCCGGATTTATATCACTGACAACGACATCGGTCGTACCGGTCTCCGGATCGATCTCATATACTGTCCTGTCGAGATATACGTAGGCATGGCCTTTCTGGGTGATGTAACAGAGCCTTGCGAGATCATTTTCGAGGTATGCAAATGATTTCGGATAGCTTATGAAGGCTCTCTCTGTCAGCGTCGCACCGTCGCCGGTAAAATGATACAGGGATATTCCCATTGTACCTTCGTGAACGCCGCGGTTCATATATCCGTAAACGACGAAATCGATGTCGCCGGTCTCGGCGACCCGGATTATTTTGATCCTGTAGTCACTGTGATCATTCCTCTCATCACCCTCGGTGTCATGAAATGAGAACACAAGTGAGAGCTTGTCGGAATTGCTGTTGAATTCCCACAGAGAATAATCCGCGACAAAAGCGACAATGCTGGCGCTGGAATTGCTCACGTAATCGACATCCCTCGTGTTGACGCCCAGAAATACGCCGTCGGCGGAGACGGAGCCATACGAACCGTCATAGACCTGAATCGCCTGTCTGTTGAAATCCAGAAGCATGATGCGGTCGTTATAGGAACGGAGACGATAGAACTCGAACACGTGATAAATCTCTGTATAGTCGTTCCTGCCTGCCGCGCTGATCAGATAGTCATTGGTGATCGAGCACGTGTTGGCATTGATCTCACAGATCGTCGGAACAGCCTTCCTGTAGATCTGCGGCGCAAGGGAACCCCACGTCACCTGGTCGAACGTGGACTTCAGGTTCACGTTCGTAAATGAGTTATTGGTGACTGTCGTATCTGTCTCGAGATATGTGTTGATCTCGCCGGCGCCTGCCTTATTAGTGCAGGACTCATAGAAGTCGTAGACAAACTGGACATAGCGCTCCGAGGCAAGGTCCGCTCTCTGAAGGAGCCTTGAGTAATAATAGAAGTCACCGGATGAAGTCGACACAGTGAACTTGATCGGATACTCGC
>CAMYVI010000302.1 GCA_947302185.1 uncultured Lachnospiraceae bacterium | reverse complement strand
AATACGACTGTACTCTTTCCCTCGTCCGGCATACAGCTTGTAAACATAATTACCCGAATGTCCGCGCCGCAAAATGCTATGTTGGTACGGAACGTGCGGAGAGATTCTCTCATTTCATACCCGGGTTCTTTCCCCGGCTTAATTGTTACCAACTCCATAGGTTAAATTCCTCCACAATTCCATACTCAGTGATCAAGCGGCAGCGTTGCCAGTGTATTCAGGCCGGTTCTCTTCTCCAGATCTTCCGGAGTCATGATCTTGTCATTCAGCAGATACAGCAGAACAGCTGCACCGACAGAAACAATAAATCCGAACATTGCTCCATACAGAGCATATCTATTGGGGCTTGTACTGACCGCCTTGGTATCTGTATAGCCATACTGAATAATTGTCGGAGGATCCTGATCCATCTTCTCGGAAATAAATGCGGAAGCGACATCTGCGATCTCATCCGCTATTACCTTCGCACGCTTAATATCGCGGTCTCTCACGGAAATTGTAAGAATACGGGTGTTTGTCTCATTCGTAACACTCACTTTGCTCCGAAGATTATCATAGCTCTCTTCAAGATGCAAATTCTCTATGACCTGCTCCAGTACCGGACGGCCCTTAACAACTACCATGTAGTCGTTCGTCAGGTTCGCACCGACCTGAATATCAGCCATCGATGTAATCGAAGTGCTCTTGCTGAGAACATAGAGTGCTGAAGTCGATGCGTACTGCGGCGTTACCATAAATCTTCCGTAGCAGTACCCGAGTGTTGCGAGTACGACCGTTGCAAGCAGTATTACAGACCATTTTTCAAGGACGGCATAAAATACCTCCACAAGGTCTATTTCTTCTACATCATCATAATTTTCAGGTTTCATCAACTTCCTCCCACATTACTCTGTCATCGTCACGCACAGACCGCGGAAACTGTCCGCTACCTCTTCTGTTGCAAATATAACGCCGACTCTCCTGCTCGCCTTTACCTCACCGTTAATCAATTCAATATGTTCAACAGGAGTTGTAATGGCATTTGTCAATACAAGCGACGCCGACTTCACTCTGTCCACATATAAGTCAACGGCATTGTCTCCCGGATAAACATCAAAATCTATCGCCACGATTCCCGTGAAAGATGTGTCCATCGCGTACTGTCTTCCGGTCCTGGTAAATCTCTCCGCAGGCACATACAGGAACTGATCGTACTTCAGAGTTTCCGTATAAATAGGAGCTGTCTGTGTTGCGGCATATTCTTTTCCGGCTTTCACGCCTTTCTCTATCATTGACATAACGCCTTCCGCATATAGCTGATGTCCCGCATCGTTTAGATAGCCGCCTTCCTGCATGTACGGGGCAGGATCCGCCGCCATCTTGCTGTGCACATCGACCGTAAGAACGTTATAGGCAGTGGAAAGACTCTGAATGTTCATATTTTTCACATTGGTCTCAGCAGCCATGTATTCCTGAATGCTGATCGTGCTGCACTTAGTGAATGTAGCCTGAATCGCACGAAGCAGGGCTTCATAATAGACAGGGAATGTGTCTTCAGCGTCATTTGCCCCGGTACAGATCAGAGCCAGATCGTATTCCTCACCTTTATCAGCCATCATCTTCACACGAGCATATGATGCGTAGGCACCGCTGTCCAATATGGATACATTGTCCATGGCAACTTTTATATTATATTGTTCTTCAATGGATTTTTTAACAAGATTGAACCAGGTGTTGTCCGCACTGCTGGCGCCGTATCCATTGGCAGTTGTATCCCCGACAACAAGAATTCTAACGTCAAAACCATCCTGTAGCTTTTGATAAAAGCTGTCGTTTTCACGTTTTTCTTCCAGCGCTGCCGCCTTCTCCTCGGCTTCAGCCTGCGCGATCTCTTTTTCCGTCTCGCGCGTGTCCTCGTTCACTGCTGCCACTTCTGCGGCTGCCTGCTGCTCGCGTACCCGGTCATTAAGATTCATGTATACAAGAAAAATGATACATGCAACAGAAACTATAACAGATAATATTTTTCCTAAAGTAGAGAACCCGTTATTCAATCAAATACCCCTTAGCTTATCAAGTCAGACTAAACCAGTCACATAAACCCATAATGCTGCATTTATAAACCCCTATTTGGATGTAAGTATACTACATCTGATTTTAAAATCCAATACACGATTTAATCCACATGTAGAAAATACAGAGTCCATAAATATGAATCTGTTAACCTACAGCTTCTTTGTTCACCTTGAGTCTCACCTTTTAGATTTTATAAGCGAAATATCAGAATATTTAACATTTCCCTACATGCTATACACCCCTCACACATATGCTTACAGTGTAGTATTTTTAATACATATTGCAAGCCACAGATTGCGAAAGAACAGACATTTACTGATAGATACTCCTCGGCTTGCGTCAGTTTCCGGCATCTATCCACGCTCTGCATACCTCTGCTGCCTCATCTTCCATATTGCAGTAAAGACGGGCTATCCGTGCGCTTTTCGCAATCCGTTCTGCAAACTCCAGACTCTCCGAAGTCTGCTTTGCATTCCATTTCGGCGATATAAAGCGCATCTGAATTCCGAGCACCTGATTCTGGAAAGAAAGCTCCTCCACATGATTTTTCTTATCCCGCGCAAGCAGTATAATACCGCCAAGCGGGTATGTCTCTGTAGTAAAGATTCCGGATGTTCCGCACCAGGGAATTCCCTTCACCACAGGCTTTCCGTCTTCGAAAGCGAGAAGATTCAGATCCCCGTCAATAAACGGCGTCCCATACAGCTTGTGCCAGATATTCGTATGTGTGCTTTTGCCCGTACCGGACAAAGCCGAAAAGAGCCACGCCTGTCCGTTATATAATATAGAAGCGGAATGTATCACATACATATCAAGGCACTGTGCGCGAAGAAGAAAGGCATGACGGACGGCGTGGAAAACGGACTCCGCAAAATCCACCTGCACGTCCTCAGGAGTACCCCAGCCTTTTTTCTGTCCCGATTCCTTCATCTGTTCAAATCGAAAACGTTTGACAAACTCCGGCAGCCTCGCATTCGGGTCCATATAGAGGACTGCTTTGCTTCCGTCCTTCCAAAAATGCCCTTCTCTCATCTCCGGCGTCTCTATGGACCTCATAGCATAATAGTCTCCGACATCAAACAACACGACACTCATTCCGCGAAGGACAATCGACAGACGCCCTGTTTTCGGAGGATTCTCCTCTGTCACATAAATACATATATCCTTACCATCATCAGCCTTCGCAGTATCGCAATCCTTTATATCCACGCAGAACGGCAAGAAATGTTCCGAAAAATATTTCTCAATGCCAAAAAACCGGATCGTAACGCCCGCAACTA
>CAMYVI010000301.1 GCA_947302185.1 uncultured Lachnospiraceae bacterium | reverse complement strand
CTGCATAACGACCGGAACATTCAGCTCATCCACTTTTTTTCCTTTGAAGTGAAGAGTGTCATCTATCCACAGATAGTATATAGACACTGTTCCTGACTGAACTTCCCAGTCATCATTTGCAAGAAGCTTCCCCGAATCATCTTTGAGCGGATATATACTATCGGAAGTGTATTCCTGAAAAGTATTATACTCATTCAGATCGACAGTATTCTTACCGCCGGTCATAACTGAAGTGTTATCATAACGGAAAGATTTTACTTTAAATTCTCCGTTTACTTCCTCTACCGTCGCCACAACTCTGTCATACGGTTCAAAGGCCATTTCTTCACCATAACAAAGGAACGATCTTGTGCTGTCATAAGTAGCCGTTCCGTGACGATTGTCTGACTGCACAAATGCACAAGGCACTTCCAATTCTCCGAAATCGCTTTCTGCAAATATCAGAGAGGGGTTTGAATCGATATGAAGCATATTTTTCTCATCTGCCTGCACAGCTACGTTTCTGATGACCCTGCGGTAATAGCCGTCGCCCTCATCGGTGAGAATCGTGTAAGTCGCCTTATCAAGGTTTTCTACTTGTTCGTCAGAAAGCTGCAAAGTAACCTCTCCGCCGGATATCTTCGGTTCCGGAAGTGTCCAGTCAACATCCGATGCTGTCATCCACTTCTCTGTGTACACGTCGACAAATTCAGAAAACTTCTCGGATACGAACACATTGCTGCTATCATTCGACATAACTGCTTCATAAAGCTCTCTGTTCTCTCCGGGAAAATACAGAGACAGGCCGCACGCTCCCTCTACCTCTTCCGTCCCGTAACAAATCATCTTATCCAGAGCTTTCGTAACGGTGTTCGCCTCGGCAGGATAAATTTCTTCAAAATTCGCAGCCAGATCTCCGATATCCAGAAGATCATAGGCTGTAGATCTCGAATCCCTCAGTCCGAACATTTTTGTATCAGACCGTTTTCTGACAAGTTCAGGAAATCTTCTCTCCGAAACGCCGTCTCCCATTCCCTGAACAAGTTTATCTATACTGTCAACAAGTGTTTCAGTCTGCTTCAGATCGAGTACAGCCAGTGTGATATCCGGATCATTAAGCGGCGTTCTTTTAGCAGCATAATAGTTTCTGTATTCATCAACAATCGCTTTACCGATTTCTTCGGTCTCAAGCTCCTCATTCATGACATCCAGAAAACTGTAGCACCATCCGTCACCCGGCTCTGTCTCTTCGGAAGCAATCATGTAATCAGCATAGTTGCTCCAGACAACAGCGTTCTCCGCAGTAGACATCAGGCATGCATCAAAACCGACCCAATCCAGATGTGCCGTACCCTTCTCTCCGAAAGGCGACGCGGCAAGAACAGAGTTCATCTCAGAAAGAAGCAGAGAATCACCGGAATACAGTGTATCATTGCCGTAGCCGTAAACAGACCCTCCGCCATGATCCCAGAAAATAAGTGCATAATGGTCCGCAGGATAATGCTCCACTCCGTACTCCAGATAAGCTGCCAGAGTCTCGGGCGCACCCATATCGGAAGTATGTTTAGTTGCAGCGACTACCCGCTCCTCTCCCTCAAGTCCCATATCCAGAATATTATTCTGATTACTGGGAATATCGGATTTCCACATGCGTGACCCGCCCGCGTAGACAAGAAGGTTTGTATTGCTGAAGTCGATGCCGGAATTTTCCATCTCTTCCATATCGCGTGTCGCATAACCATAGGACGCTTCCAGATCCGAGCCGACCATATATACGAATATTGAATATCTTTTTTTCTTATTCTTTGTATCCTTTTCGACAGGATAAATAACCGCATCACCTTCGTTTTGGACCTGGTTCGCCTTCATAAGCGCTCGTTCGGGTGTAATCTCTTCATCCTCATCTTCTGCAAGCCGGGGTCTGTCTTCCGGTTCTGCCGCCTGCTCATCCTGCGTGGCGGCATCCTGATTTTCAGACACGCTTTCAGCAGAAAGACTCTCCGGTGATGTACCGCTTCCGGACGGTGCGGCACATCCTGCAAAAAGTGAGATGCTTACCATTCCGGCTAATGCAGCTTTCAGGGTTCTTTCACATAGTTTTCTCATATCCTTCTCCCTCACAGAAACTCATCATAATCAAGAACGCCTCGGCGTTCTTGCCGCGCCGCGCATGGTGCGAAGCACCTTCCTTAATGCGCGGCTGCGATCCGCCGTGCCTAAGCATGCGTAACAATGCTCCAGTGGAGCATTGTGTAGCTGAGGCTTTTAATCTCTTACGCCCCGAGCAGCTGCTCATGATAGTCAAACAGAACCAGATTGATCTTATCAATATCATATTCCTCGGACGTTATGAAATACTCTATTATCACATCAAACATACTGCCGGGAGATAACGCATAACCGGCACGTGACAGCAGGTCTTTCGTCTGGTCAATATTGAGCCGAAGCGCTATGGCGAGTGCGACTGCCGTCTTTTTGCTGGGCTGATAGCCTTTCTTACTTCTGATCTTTGAGAACAGTTTACGATCAATATTGGCCCGTTTATAAACTTCGACATCCGTCATTTCCCGTTCATCAATGAGACGAAACAGCATTTCGGGGAAGTTTTCTCCGAGGGAAGACACCACCTCGTCCAAAGAACGGCGCTTTCCCGAAGCACCGAATCGTCCCCTTTTATCTTTAGTCTCTTCTTTATCCGCTGCTTTCGGTTCTCTATCGTTTTCCCGATTCTCAATAACTGCATGTTCATGCAAATAAAGCGGTTTCCCGGTATAAGGAGCAAAACGGGCATGTTGATTCGGTACTCTGCTGCACTCCGCGGAATCGTATGCTCTTCTTCGCTCTGACGCCCCCGCCCTGTATGCGGCGTTAGCACCGCTATCATCAATTCCGGATCCTTCTGCGTCAGATAAACTATCCGGCAATTGCGCAGCGTAATCAATCGCATATTCTTTTTGACGCTGCCTCTCCACATAATGCTCATCTATATATGAAGTTACACCTTCATATAAATCCCCTGAGAGCTCATATTCTTCTCTGCCGAAAACAACGAGATAAACGATTATTTCCGAATCCTCAAGAAACCGGCGAATCGTGCAGATAGCAATGTCAAGAGCCTCAGATTTGGGAAAATGGTACACACCGGCCGAAATCAACGGAAAAGCTACAGACCGGCATCTCTTCTTTTTCGCAAGTTCCAGTGAATTGTTATAACAGTTCTGAAGAGTCTCACGCTCGCCGAAATCACCGCCCTGCCATACCGGACCGACCGTATGAATAATATATTTTGCGGATAGACCATATCCTTTCGTAAGAGCTGAATCTCCCGGCTTTATCATTCCTATCTTTTTGCGTGCCTTTAAGAGGCG
>CAMYVI010000300.1 GCA_947302185.1 uncultured Lachnospiraceae bacterium | reverse complement strand
TTACTCCGGACAATCATTTCCTCTGCGCTGTTGACGAAGCTCTCGATCAGGTCATTCTCTACAGAATTGACCATCGCACGAACACTCTGAAAGAAGTCGACGTTCTCCGCATGGGCAAGCAGGTCGGTCCGAAGAGTATCCACTTCAGCAAGGATGGCTTCTTCGCCTATATTCTCTGCCAGATTACGAATGAGATCCGTGTATATCAGTATTATATTGATCAGCGCGGACTTCCGACATTCAGACAGATTCAAGAAGTTTCTACGCTTTCCAATGCAAGAGATCCATACGATGCTGCATCCGCTATGCGCCTCTCCTATGACGGCCAGTATTTATTCTGTGCTACTTCCGGAGACGACTCCATCGCATGCTTCAAGATCGACCAGTCGAACGGTATCCTTGAAAAGAAATTTGCCCTTCCAATCTCCGGCAACTATCCGAAGGACGTCGCGCTCTTCCCGGATCAGCAGCATATTGCCGTTGTCAACAACGGACAGGGCACGATCACAACATTTAAGATTGACTATGAGAAGAATATCATCATGATGAAGGGCCGTCCGCAGACACTGGATGCCCCGAACTGCATGACATTCCATAAGATTGAGGAAGCTCCGGCTGAAGTCCGTGACGTTCCGGAGAGTGAAGCAGAAACAAACGCTGTATAATAGTTGAATAGACCACAATAAATGAGGCTGCAAGCGCAGCCTCATTTTTTTTCATTATAAAAATCTACGATTCTGTCCATCCTCGAAGCCATATTCATGAGCAGCGCGTCCGCCAGGACAAGAGCAGTCATGCATTCTACGACGACTGCAGCGCGGCGGCCGATCACAGGATCATGGCGACCGTAAATTTTAAGATCGATCTCTTCGAGGTCTTTGTTCACGGTCTGCTGGGGACGTGAGATAGAAGGTGTCGGCTTAAAATAGACAGTCAGATCAATGTCGGAACCATTTGAAAGTCCGCCGAGTATACCTCCTGCATTATTTGTCGCAGTGATGACTTTGCCGCCATGTACTCGGAAGGGGTCATTGTTCTCGCTCCCCCGCATGAGCGCTGCTCTGTGTCCGGCTCCGATATCGAGTCCCTTGACGGCACCGATCGAGAACACTGCCTTGGCCAGGTCGGCATCCAGCTTGTCGAATACCGGCTGACCGATCCCCGCAGGCATACCTGTGACTTTGCAGGTCACCGTGGAGCCGATCGAATCCTGCTCGTTCCGAACCTTGGATACAAGCTCCTCACATTTCTCTAAATCAGAAACAGGAATATCACCGACTGCGGCGAGCTCCGCGGTAACACTGATACCGAGCATGGACAGCAGTTTCATGGCAACAGCGCCGCCTGCAACGCGGGCAGCCGTCTCACGGGCGGAAGACCTGCCGCCTCCGCGGTAATCCCTTATGCCATACTTGAAATCATATCCGAAATCGGCGTGTCCCGGTCGATAAGAATCCTTTATATTGCTGTAATCATTGGAGCGCTGGTCAGTGTTTCTCAGCATCATGGAGATAGGAGTACCTGTCGTCTTCCCTTCGAAAACTCCGGAGAGGATTTCGATCTTATCCGCCTCATTTCTGGCTGTTGACATGTTTCCTCCGTTCGGGCGGCGGCGCTCCATATAGATGTTAATATCGTCCTCGGAAAGGGATATGCCGGCAGGGCATCCGTCGACGACAACGCCGAGTGCAGCGCCATGAGATTCTCCCCATGTCGTTATGCGAAAGATTGTGCCAAAAGTAGAGCCGGCCATAGAATTACCTCCATTTGTAACGGCATTGGAACCGTTAATATATGTATTAATATGCAGTTTTATGCTACATTTAAAACAACTTGCAGATTGTTAGTCATTACAGTTTTCAATCTTCAACACAGGATTCTTGTGACTTCAGTCATGAGAGGAATGTGCAAAACAAACTCGTCTTCAACATGGGTTTAAAGCCCTGTGTTGAAGATTGAGCCTCCGGCGGATCGCAGAGCTGCGCGAAGGAAGACGCACAGAGTGCGTCGCGCAGCTCGCGCGCGATCAGAGATCGCGATTTACGACTGAATATGCTGTAATTATAAAGACAGACGCGGGTTTTGTAAATGAGCAACGTTTTACACCTGCCGGGAACTATCCCCGATTCAAGATGAATGTTTTGCTGCCGGCAGACGAACTGCAGGTGCAGTCTGTCTGAACTGCTTCGAACATTTTACGTAAAAATAGGTCAAACTAACAGTGGTAATTATACTTTTATGGTTCTAAAAGAATCGTCCATGATTCGTGATATTGACGAAACATTCATAAAAACATATAATGTTAATATCTGTATTCAGATATCAAATGGCTGAAAAGTCATTGCCAGCCGGGCGAAAAAAGTGACTGCTCCGGTCATCTGACAGATAAAAGAAAGGCATTATATGAACAAATTATTGAATAATCTCGAGCGCAAGTTCGGTCGATACGCGATCCCGCGTCTCACTTTTGTCATGATCTGCTGCTATGTCGTCGGTTACATGCTGCAGCTGATCAACCCGAACATTGCGGAATTCATGACCCTTGAACCCGGTCTCATTCTCCGCGGTGAAGTGTGGAGAATCATCACCTGGATCGTCATACCGCCGGCGAGCCTGGACCTCAGCGGCATCGGTCTCATCTTCACACTGATCATGCTGGTATTCTACCTGTCCATCGGTAATTCCCTTGAGAGAGCGTGGGGAGAATTCCGCTATAATATTTATATTTTCGGCGGCATGCTGCTGACACTGATTGCGGCATTTATTTCTTACTTCGTATTCTCCGCTATCATCGGACAGAACGTAATGGTAGGAAATACATTCAGCACGTACTACATTGTGATGTCGATGTTTCTTGCATTTGCAGCTACATTCCCTGAAGCACAGGTGTATCTGTACTTCATCATTCCGATCAAAGTAAAGTGGCTCGGTATCCTTTACTTCGCCATGATGGTGTATGAAGCGGGAGCGAATGTCAGATACATAATGGCAGGATATATTGCTCACTGGATTCCTATCATCGCTATGGTCGCGGCGCTGCTCAATTTCTTCATATTCTTCTTCTCGACAAGAGACTTCAGACGCTACTCGCCTCAGGAGAGGAAGCGCAGACGCGATTTCAAAAGAGGAATCGAAGAGGGCAGACGCAGGTATGAGAACAATGTTAACCGGGCAAGGGGCAATCAGTCTGCAGATGCAAACTATCGCAACCCATTCCAACAGCGAGCGGCCGGAAGAACGGGATTCAGCACGCAGCCCGGGACGACAGTATTCAAACCTACAAGGCACAGATGCGAGATCTGTGGGAGAACCGAGGCGTCCGATCCGGACCTCGAATTCAGATTTTGCTCAAAGTGTGAGG
>CAMYVI010000299.1 GCA_947302185.1 uncultured Lachnospiraceae bacterium | reverse complement strand
ATGTTTTCAAACAGTAGGATTCGAAGCTGTCTCCCTGACGGCGGTACATGTGGTAGATGGAGGCGAGACCGAGGCACGTGAAATAGGAGACATAGAGGTCTGTTATGATTTCGTTGGCCTTATACCATGGCATCCCAAGGAAGACGACGCTGCTGGAGAATTCAAAGTATTGAAAAAATGCAGACAGAAGCGCTGCGATTACATAACCCGCGATCCTGAGTGCCTGTCTGTCCTTCAAGTGCTCCTCAATAAAGAGGGTCTGGACGGAGAGGGCGGCGAGGAATACAATGATCCGCTCGCATATTTCTGTGTCGAAATCACAGTCGATGATGACGGCCCCGATTGCGGCGATGAGCACGATGGAACCGAGGGTTATGGGGTACTCTCTGAAGACACTGGCGATTTTTAAGAACGCATTTTTGATTCTGGCGGAGAAAGGAGTTTTCTCTTTTTTGGAAGAATAATCAGGCAGAGTATCGATCATGTCTATGTTCAGATTCTGTTCGTCGTTATTCATACTCATTTTTGTCCTTTATAAAGTGATCAGTTTTGTTTTTAGCACAGTACCATACTTCTGTGTATTTTAAGTGAATTATGTAATATTGGGATTGTGTTGACACAAATTGGCGTTTTTCACATGACAAAATTGGACTGTCGCAATATGTTGCGGCAGCCTTCAATAATCGGTAAATCGCGATCTCTGATCGCGCGCGAGCTGCGCGACGCACTCTGTGCGTCTCCCTTTGCGCAGCTCTGCGATCCGCCGGAGGCTCAATCTTCAACACAGGCTTTAAACCCATGTTGAAGACAAGTTTGTTTTGCACATTCCTCTCACGACTGAAGTCACGAGAATCCTGTGTTGAAGATTGAAAATCTGGCAAAACAAACTGATATGCTCCCTTCCAGTTAGCAGTAGCAGTTCAGATTCTAGCAGTCACTCATACTGATTTTAAAAGAACCGTCCCCAATACGTCATATGATCAACTTCGGAATCAGCTGTATTGTGTGGCGATCCCGCTCCTGATAATCAGGATCGACTCCCGTGAGAGCCGCCTCCCTCTCATCCAGCTCCGGAAGCTTTTCCCAGGGGATCAGGCAGGCATGGGTCCGGCCGGCACGATTCTTTCCGATCTTGATGCTGGAAGAGCCCTTCTCAGCCTTCTCGCGGGCATAGATGGCTGCCCGCGCATTCCATTCTTCTTCCGTCATTGTGCGATAGCGATGGGCGAAGTGGAATGCGCACCAACGCTCGTGCTCTGTTCGGCAGAGAGCCTCCTCCTGCTTTTCGGTGAGATTAAGCCAGTTTTTCAGCACCTCTTCCCTTGTAGTCCCGGCCATATAAAGAAATGCCGGAACAAAATCGGCGGAAGCCTCGGAACTCAGGCGGCTGAAATAGTCGCACGCGAACCAGTTTTCTTCGACTCTCTTTCCGTTATTCCCGCAGTACTGATGATTGAGGTCCATGGCATCTTTATCAAGCTCCTCCCCCGACACGATTGCCAGGTTATATAGAGGCCAGGACTTTCGGACGATGCCATCGATCTCCGTGCGGATCTCCGTCACCTCTGATGAACGGCATGAGACGAGATAGGCTTCGGGGTGTACGGTGTGAAGGATATTGGCATAAGAAAATTCCAGTTCGGAATCCGTCTGCCCTCCGGTGGCGATCACGACATAGTTCAGTTCCGCGGCGTGACGATGGAGGTAGTCAAATGCCTCATCACTGCGGCCATCTTTTCCGACAAATGAAATATCATACCGCTCCAGCATTTCACTGTACATAATCTTAAAAGCCCCGCTCTGCGAGCTCTCCGCAGGGTCAAATATTATGGCTGAAAAATGGCTTCCGTAAAACTGACCGTTCATGAGCAGCGCTCGCAAGGCCGCCTGTCCCATGCTTCCGAATCCGACGATCATGACATTAAAGTCGTCGGTCGTGCGGGCATTTTCATCGAAAGAGAGTGTCTTGTACGGAGGACAGTCCGCAATCATGATTCGTGCCGCCAGGGCGGTGTCATCGAATACGTGGACGTTTTCAAACCCGTAGTGCGAGGTGTTGTTCATGAGAGAGGAGATGTCGAAGTATTCATTTGCACCAAGAATAAGCCTCGTGCCAGCAGCGGGGATCTTGAGATTTTCCATGGATTTGCGGAAGCCTCGCGCGTAAGTAATATTATCCGAAACGGAATCCCCAAGCGCGTAGACTGTGACCTGACGGTCCATTCGCGCGAGGGCGATTGACTTCAGAAAGGACTCGGACGCCGAAGAGGCGGCATCGCTTGAGGTGTGGACCGCCCGCATTTCCTGAATTTTCTGGATGACCTCACCTGTTGTGTCTTTGTTGCAAATAAAGAGCACCTTTTTACCCTGACTGCACAGCTCGTCTCCGAGATACAAGGTATGGTCGTTCACGAACGGGAAAATGTTCAAATCGCCCCTTCGGAGCGTGAGAGCTCGAACCCGGTTAATAAGGCCCGCACCGAAAGCGGTCATCGCGGCGCTTGCGGTGACATAGAGAGCGAGTATATGCGCCATGTAAAAGAAGAACATGACAGGAAGTAAGTCAAAAAACGGCAGCTTTGACATGTCATCGAACCCATCTTTTCCGAGAAACATTCCGAAGACGGCAAAGAGTGTCTTGAGAATAGCCGTGATCGTGCTTTCGTCCGGATGGGTCGCGTAGCCGTAACCGTAGAGGAAGAAGCCGAGGAAGTTGGCCGCTCCACCTGCAAGGATGAAAAATTTTTTTGTCACCTGCGGCTTTAATAGCAGATTGGCGATTAATACCATCATGATCGCGCATGCCGCGCATACCACAATAACGATTTTCATGACGTCCTCCTGTAACTTCTAAATATAAGCTTTTCGGCTGAGTCGGGGGACCGGCGACTCAGAGTTCCTGGGTCGGTGTGCCTGTGCTAATTATATCAGAGCGCAGTATTATGTGCAATTTAGATGCTTTTGCAGTGTTAGAACATAGGGCATTTGTCCCTGACTCGTCATATGATATACTTATTCTAATGAGCAGCATTACAGCGCTTTAACGGGAATTAGGAGAATAAAGCCATGAGATATGCAAACTATATTTTCGATTTATACGCCACCCTGATCGATATTCATACAGATCAGAAGCCGATTGAATTTTGGCGGCGCATCGCGGCAATCATGGACGCCTATGGTGCTGTGTACGAACCGGGGGAACTGCGAACCGGGTACAGACAGCTGATTAATGAACATGAAATCCGGTTGGCGGCTGAGCTGGGCACCGAATTCCCCGAAATTGAGCTGGGAGATGTATTTAAGGAGCTGCTTCTTTCCTCGCCTGTATCCAGAAATGATGGAATTTGGGGCGATCTGAGAGAATGGGGCGGGGAGGTGCTTGATCGGTGGTGCAGCTCATTT
>CAMYVI010000298.1 GCA_947302185.1 uncultured Lachnospiraceae bacterium | reverse complement strand
CGGACAAGGAAGCCGCCTACCGTGAAACCTTCCGCGTCCTGAAGCCGGGCGGAACCTTTTGCGGCTGCTTCTATGTGCAGGGCGGTCACAAGCGGACGGATTGGTTTATCAGACACCTTTACCAGCCGAAAGGCTTTTTCACCCCTCCTTACGAGACAAAGCAGAGTCTTCAGGCCAGGCTTTCCGGCCTTTATAAGGAGGCTGAGGTCACGGCGGTGGAAGGGATCGGCTGTTTCTGCTGCCGGAAATGAAGGAGATTTCGGGTTATGTCGGTGCCCTGGAACGGGACACCGAGTTCCTGTTCAAAGGCGCAAGACGTGCATCGCAGTTCAGCAAGCGTTAGTCCGGTTTTCAGGCGAAAATCATGTATACAAGGGACGTTTTCCAGAGATGGGAAATGTCTTTTTTCATTGGTGCGCATTCATATTATCTAAAGTCATGAGAATTCTGTGTCATTGATTAAACAATTATCACTACATAAACGGAGTTTTAAGTGATAAAATGGGATTAAAGTCAGCATATTCTGTATTCTTATATAGATAAAAAATGAACGTATCATATGAAAGGAATATTATGAGACTGAAAGACGCTATTGCCTCAATGCAACTTGGCAAAAAGGAAAGGAAACAGGCGGAAGAGAGAAAACTCTGCACCATATGGAGTGAGCAGGCGGAGGACGGGCCGGATACAGTTCCTCTGCCGGAGTACCCGAGACCGCAGAAGGTGAGAAGTGAGTGGATCAATCTTAACGGTTGGTGGGACTACGGAATCTATTCGTATGACGGGACCAATAAAGGCGGTATTGAGGAACCTGACGGGAAGATTCTTGTACCCTTCTCACCGGAGACTCAGCGGTCAGGGGTTGAAAGGACACTCATGCCGGGAGAAGTGCTCTGGTATCGGAGAAAAATCGGAAATCTGTATCTGCCCGAGGATAAGCGGTTGATTTTGCACTTCGGCGCAGTGGATGAACGCTGTACGATATACTGGAACGGAGAGAAAGTCGGAAGTCATCGGAACGGGTATCTGGGCTTCAGCTTTGATATTACCGAATACGCGAAAATCGGCGAAAATGAGCTGACTGTATATGTCTGGGACGACACGGATGAAGGGCAGGAGTGCCGCGGAAAACAGTCCCTGAACCCGGGCGGAATGTTTTATCATGCCCAGAGTGGAATCTGGCAGACTGTCTGGCTTGAATTTGTTCCGGAGTATTATTTGAAACATCTGAGAATCACGCCGCGCCTCGAGGATGGGACTGTGGAGATACGGATGAAGTTTTCAGAAGCTCTGGTAACCCGCAACTTTGATTCGGTCGTGACGGGAATTATGAATGAACTGACATCCGAGGAGGACGATGAGGGCCTTCTTTATGATCAGGAGGGCAAGTCGGCATCGTCGGATTGTGACCGGACGAGCAGTATAAAGTCGCCGGAAGAAAAATCAGATTTTGAGGAAGACCGTCAGGCCGCGCCGGGTGAAGTCCGCATCACGATAGGGGGATATGAGGAAAGCTCGGATATAGAATCTCAGACATTTACGTTTCCCTGGAATACCCTCATGAAAGTTCAGATTCCGATTTCGGATATCCGACTGTGGTCGCCGGAAAATCCGGAGCTTTATTCTCTTCGCATAGAGGCAGGGGCAGATGTTGTAGACAGCTATTTTGCCATGCGTTCCTTCGGAATCGGAAAAGACGGAGAAGGCAAGGTGCGTCTTCTTTTAAATGGCCGGCCGTATTTCTTCAACGGCATCCTGAACCAGGGGTATTGGCCTGAGACTCTGATGACGGCACCGTCGGATGAGGCATTTGTCTATGATATAACCAGGATGAAAGAAGCCGGCTTCAATACGCTCCGCATGCATGTCAAGGTCGAAGCCGCCAGGTGGTACCATTACTGCGACCGGATCGGGATGGTGGTATGGCAGGATATGGTAAATGGCGGAGGGGCGATATCGAAGATGCTTGAGACATACCTGCCGACCGTTGTGCCCGCAGCCAGACGTATGATCCGGGATGACCGGTATGAACTGCTCGCCAGGGATGATGTTCAGGCGAGAAAGAGATTTGAGAAGGATCTGGTCCGCATGACGCGGCAGCTCTATAATTGCCCGTGTATCGGAATGTGGGTTCCATTTAATGAGGGATGGGGACAATTCGATGCACTGCGGCTCACAGAACTTGTGAAGAGGTCCGATTCTACGCGGCCTGTCGATCATGCAAGCGGATGGTTCGACCAGGGCGGCGGCGATGTACTGAGCGTGCACAATTATTTCCGGGATCTGAAGGTGGAGAAGGATGTGCTGCCGTTCATTCGGTTCCGGAACTGGGGAAAGATGGAAGATGAGATGGAGGATGAGTTCTATCAGGACAGGCAGAAATCTTCCGGGAGAACATCCGCTAAGAATAAGAAAGTAAAGGAACGGACGCAGGGAACTTCAGATAAGCAAGGAATATTCGGGAGTCTTCTTGACAGGATAAGCGGTAAGACGGACGGCGTGGTTCCCGAGATAGATGAACCGGAGATTCTCGGATTGAAACCGGATGAGTGGAAGGAAGAGATACCGTCGGTCGAAATGGGATGGGAGATGCGTGCATTTGTCATTTCCGAATATGGCGGAGCGAACTGCCAGATTCCTGACCATACAATGAGCGGAGAGGTTTACGGCTACAGTAATGTGACAGCAGAAGAGTTTCCGGCTGCATTTGAAGAAACCTTAAATAATGTTCGCGCACTTGAAGCGGAAGGGCTGTCCGGTGCGGTGTATACGCAGGTGTCGGACATAGAAGAGGAAACGAACGGGTTGATGACATATGACCGTAAGGTGACGAAGACTGAACGGGGGAACCTGTAACATAGCTGCCCATAAGCTGCTGCTTATAGGTATCACGCTTTACTATGTCAGGAGTATAATATGAACTGTGACGATTGCCTTTACTATGAGTACGACGAAGACTGCGAAGATTACTACTGCTCGGCGGATATGGATGAGGATGAATATTCCCGCCTGGTGCAGGGATACTATAAACGCTGCCCGTTCTGGCGGAACGGAGATGAATACGCCGTTGTGCGTCATCAGATGTGAACAGTAGAATCTGAAAATCGATTGACGTGTACACGTAGAAGGGAGTGACAAATATGGGCATAATTGCTGCTTTAATCTCCACCGTAATTTGTACCGTCTTATACATAAGAATGTATAAGCGCGAGGTGCCGGAACCGATCGGAAAGTTGAAGGCGGCGTTCCCGGTCCTGCTCGGAGTCATTGCAGTTATTATCTCTACAGTGATGGTTATGCTGATAGGGCTTCTGTTTATAAAAATCAGGGGGGTTTTTTCTTCAGTTACAGATACCCCGCTGGTGATACAGTCCCTTGTCAGGAGCTTTTTCCTCGCCGGCTTTACGGAGGAGCTCGCTAAATT
>CAMYVI010000297.1 GCA_947302185.1 uncultured Lachnospiraceae bacterium | reverse complement strand
CATTGCTCAGGAACAGTATCAGTGAACTTGAGAGTGCATTAGCCTTTCTGGCAGGATGCTGGGAAGGACCGGGCTGGGTATCATTTCAGAACCAGGTCAGGGAAGACATGGCTTACATGAATGAACTGTGTAATGAGCTTGAGACGTATATTAAGCATATGCAGGATGCGGCTAAAGTTTATAATAAATCGGAACAGAGAGCATATACGGAAGTCGCAAAGATCTGGATTTAATCTCTAACGCAGAATACTCGTGACGTGAGTCTGCGATGAAGGCACAGAGTGAAATTAAGGAGGCAGATTGCTATGAAGATTAAAGTAAACACAGAAGTGCTGAGATCAGCGGCAGATTCAATAGATGCCAGAGCAGCTGCCGTCATGTTAACGGTGGATGATCTTAGAGCGGTGATTGAGCGCTCAGCGGTTTATTGGGAAGGCATGGGGCAGAATGCGCATGTGGGCACATACAGACAGAAATTGGAAAAGGTTGAACAGGCTGTTTCCCGCTATAGAGAGAATGCGCAGGATCTTCGAAAGGAAGCAGGCATCTATGAATCTGCAGAAAGAATCAGTACTCAGATTTCAGATATACTGCCGGGCGATGTACTTTATTAAAAAAGGAGTTGATAATCATGGATGCTTCGCGAATGATATCATTGCGCTATAATGAAACACTCGCATACGCAGATCAGTTGGAGGAGCTTGTAATACAGTTGGAGCACATGGCAGAGCGGGCACAGGCGGATCAGGAGCTGCTTACCAGCATGTGGACCGGGGAAGCGGGATTTGCGTACAAGGTGAAGTTGATGAGAGAAGAGGCTCTTATCAGGCACAGAGCAGAAGAACTGCGCGCTGCTGCATGGGCCCTGCGAAATGCGGCGAGAAAGACATATGCTGCTGAATTGTATGCTCTTTCACTTTTAGGAGGCTGAAAAATGAGAATCCGGAAGATATTGACTGTGGGGGTGGTGATGATGGCTATGCTGATGGCAGAAACTGCATGCGGATCAAAGGGAGATAGAACACAAATTGCGAAAGAAGCATTGGAAAGTAAGTACAATGAAGAGTTTGAAGTGACCGAAGTCTATGACAACAATGACAGGTGGGAAGCGTTTAACGCGATTGCGTATTCTGAGACCAACCCTGAAATTCTTGTATATGCGAGAGTCGAGAACGACGGGAGTTATGTGGCGGATAATTATCTCTCGAAAATAATGGGCGCGAAAATTGCGGATGTAGTGGACGGAAACATGGGTGGCCTTCTCGGAGCCAGTTATATTTATGTGTCATCGTTATCCGAAGATATGGGTATAAGCGACTTGTCTATTTCTATTTCAGACTACGCTCAATTTAATCCCAGGAATAAGTTTACAATTTCTATATATTATTCACCGGAGGAAAACAATGCGGAGTATGTGTATGACCGTCTGGCCGGCTGCCTGAAAGGTCTGGAAATGCTGAACGGATATATTTTCCTCCATGTTATTGATGAAAAGAATCTGCATAGTATTCAGGAGTATATAGAGACGCACGCTTTTTATGAGCAGGATGATTACAGACAGTATCTCGATAACGAATTAAAGATCCAAATCGGATACTCGGATGGCAAAATTGATATGACGCGGGATGAGTTTATAAGGAAAGCGGGAAATGCTATATGAGTTATACGGACATTGAACTTCTTATTGCTTCGCAGGTGGCATATCTTGAGAATAGCCAATACGGAAGTGCCATGGATATGGGAGCCTACAGTGTTCAGGATGTGATAGAGGCAATTGAGGCGGAGTATAATGCCCAGGTGGCCAGTGGCGGAAAAGTTGACCCTTCTTTGGAAGGAGATATGGGTACGGTCAATTGCATCAGAGACATCCTTAGTAAGAATAATACCAGCGGTGATTTCCTGAACGATTGGCATGTGGTGGATGTATGTGATAAGAACGGAACTTCAGGTATGTATGGCTGTCTTATTGATACCGGTGACGGAAACGCGGTTGTCGGGTACCGGGGAAGCGAGAGCGAGGACTTTGTGACAGCGGTAAAAGACTGGGGAATCGCAGATATCGGCATGCTCAATGATACTCTGACGGCACAGCAGGCTGACGCCCAGATGTATATGCAGAAAATCCAGGAACAGTACGGGAATCGGTATAACAGTTTTTCTGCGACAGGACATTCCCTCGGAGGGAATCTCGCTGAGCACGCGACTATTACCGCACCGGAAGGGATGAACATCGAGCGCTGTGTGAACTTCGACGGACCGGGATTTTCGGATAATTACGCGAGAGCCCACAGGGAAGATATCGCAAGGAACGGTCATCTTGTAGATCACTATCAGTGGAGTTGGGTCGGCACTCTTCTTTTCCCGCTTAAGGGCACTAATTATAAGACTATTGATTCTGTGATACCGGATGACCATGGAGGTATGAACAGGTTTTTCCGACATTCACCGAATAATGTAAGGTTTGATGAAAATGGCATGGTTCGCCCCGGAAACAACAGTTGGTTCGAGATCTTTTTCGGTATGCTGTCAAAAGAAATCGAGACCGCTCTTGAGAGACAGCTGGCATTTCTGTGTCCTCCGCTTCTTGCCATTATGCTTTTATATGAAGAAGGTGTGATACCTGACCTGATCCAGGGAGCATATCGTCTGATCGGGGATATGGGAAACTTTGTAATGGGATGCATTGACACTGTAATTGACCGGTTAAGGACAGTGGCAGAAACTGTCTACAGCATAACAGCGCAGGCTATATCTTTTTTTGAAGATATGTTCGGCTCGGGACGTTCAGGTGAGTATGAAGTCGCTACAGAAGTACTTCGCTCCGTTGCTGAGGACCTTGCCTCGATCGCTGCCACGATGAACTATATAGCCAATGATATACAGGCTATCAGAAGCAGAATTCCGTTCCAGTCTCCGGGAGTATCTGTGCTGAAAGCTAAGATATGGCGAATCGGCAGCAGAGCTGAGAGCGAAGCTCAAAAGTGCAGGAAGCTTGGCGACGCGGCGTATGAGTGCGCCTCTATTTACAGTACAGCGGATTTCGCTGCTGCGGACTGCTATTATTGATGGAGCAGGACTTGAAGTCCACTGACTTTGACCGGTAGATTTTGCCTTATGGATGGAATTGAATGAAGGGCTGCCGCATTCGAACGCGTCCCCGCTGCATCAAGCAGACGTCATCTGTACATGTCTGCTCTGCGCAGCGGGTCCCTCTTATGCGGCAGCCCTCCTTTTTTTATTTCATCTGTTTTTCTATAACGCGCGTCAGTCAGCCAGCGTCCCCATCGGATCCCACGGCATAAAATGCAGCGGTTCTGTCTCAAGAGCCTCAAACTGCTTTTCATTCAGATAGCTCTTATCGATGACCGCCTGGTAGACGTACTTGTCGAACCAGCCGGCATTCATCACATAGTAACCCTTCTCGCCGCGCTCATCGCTCCAGCTGTTCT
>CAMYVI010000296.1 GCA_947302185.1 uncultured Lachnospiraceae bacterium | reverse complement strand
TTGCGCGCGTATCTCACGACTGAAGTCACGAGTATTGCGCGATGAAGAATAAAAGCTTTTTGCGGCACAAAACGGTTTCAAGGTAATTTCAGGTAACTTTCATCGGCATATATCGTAAAACCGTAATACCTCCTCCCCCTGCGTTCGTATGAATATAAGTAAGTGCTGAAAATTTATTTGTAAAAATTGAATAAGCGAAAGAAAACCCAAGTAATATGAAAGGTATTCCGATAGCACTAAAGGAAGAGGTATGGTATGAAAAAATATGTGAGGTTGATAGTTGCTCTTTTAACGACAGTGCTTCTCTCAGGCTGTGCGATGACTCAAAAAACGACTGAATTTGAGCCGTTTTACCGATTTGATGTCGATAGTCCTACTGCCTGGAAGGAGCCGCTCGGCAATGTACGCTTTTTAACTGAAGGTGCATACAACATTACTCCGTTATCCGAGGAGAAACTTGAACAATACGGATTAGAATCCGATATTGAGCCGAATGAAAAGGGAATGGATACACTCAATATTTCGGGCAGTGCACAGTTTTCCGAGAATCAGTTCCGTGAGCTTGCGGCACAGTTGCGCGAACTCGCCAAAGGAAAGGATATATATGTTATCGATTGCCGCATCGAAGATCATGCGCTGCTCAACGGTATATCTGTTTCCTGGTACGGCGACCATAATTGGGCTAACAAAGGAATGTCCCTGAAGGAAGCCGAAAAGGATGAGCAGGAGCGATTTGGAGACCTGGTCGGAAAGAAAATCACCGCATATTCCGTTTCGGAGAACGCTCCGGATGAGAGTGAGGAGATTACCGTAGACAGATGGATGACGGAAAAAGAACTCGTGCAGAGCGAAGGATTCAATTATCTGCGTCTTCCCTGCCAGGATCACAGCTGGCCCTATGAGGAAGCCATAGATATGTTCATAGACCTGGTGCAGAGTATCGATACTGATCAGACCTGGCTGCATTTTCATTGTCAGGCGGGAAAAAGCCGTACAGGTATCTTTATGGCTATCTATGACATGATGAAGAATCCCGATGTGGAGTTTGAGGATATAATGCTTCGCCATGCTATGACAGGCAGCAGCTATTTTCCTTATGTCGATGAGAGCAGTGATATAGCGGATGTTTATGCTTTCAGAGCGAAACGTATGCGTCAGATTTATGACTATATTCAGGAGATGGATGGCAATTACGCTGTGTCATGGAGCCGATGGATATCTGAGACGGAATCATGACAGAGTTTAATCTCTGACGCAGAATTCTCGTGACTTAAGTCGTGAGATGAATGCGCAAAATGAAACTTGTCTCTGACATGGGATACAAACCCGCGTCAGAGATTAAAAGCCTCAGCTACACAATGCTCCACCGGAGCATTGTTACGCATGCTTAGGCACGGCGTTCCTGAAAAAGCATATCACGGTGGAAGACAGCATACGCGGCATGATATAATTGTACAAGTGATTACCTGGATAGCTGCGGGAACTCCTTCGGGAGGACCGCAGTTGCGAAATAAGGAAGGAGCCGATCGCTTTACCCGGCGCGGCAATTGCGACCGAGTAAGGAAATCGGGTGCAATAACATGCAGAAATTAAATTATGAGCAAAATGCGGACGGCGCATACAGAAAACAGATACTTAAAATATACGGGACCGAATACCGGGATATGACAAAGATCCTGCTTGAAAAAGCCGGTCTCGCGAAACTGATCGGAGATAAGAACAGGAGAATCGGAATCAAGCCCAATCTCGTCAGCCCTTCTCCGGCAGAGTTCGGAGCAACGACACATCCCGAGATAGTGGCCGGAATTATTGAATATTTGAAAGAGCATGGATTCCGGGATATCGTCATAGCTGAAGGCTCCTGGGTCGGCGACCGCACGTCGGAAGCATTTGATGTCTGCGGATACATCAGGCTGAGTGAACAATACGGGGTGAAGCTCCTTGATGCTCAGAAAGAAGCGTACCACAAAAAGGAGTGCGCCGGTATGGAGCTTGAAGTCTCGGATATTGCGGACAGGATCGATTTTCTGATTAATGTGCCTGTTCTGAAGGGGCATTGTCAGACGAAAGTCACCTGCGCTTTGAAGAATATAAAAGGGCTTATTCCGAACAGGGAAAAGTCACATTTTCATCAGATGGGACTTCATAAGCCTATTGCACATCTGCAGACGGCTATTCGGCAGGATTTCATCGTAGTGGATCATATATGCGGCGATCTTGATTTCGAAGAGGGCGGAAACCCTGTAGTTAAAAACTGTATCATGGCGGCGACGGACCCTGTTCTGATCGATACTTATGCATGCTATCTTTTGGGAATAGCACCGAAAGAGGTTGCCTATATAGGCCTTGCCGAAAAACTCGGTATCGGGAGTACGGATTTGAAAAATGCGGAGATTTTCGCGATTGAATACGGTTCTGACGGATATAAAGGGATGAAAGCGGATGATGAAAAGACGACGTCACATCGCTTCCTTGATGTATCTTATGTCGTGGAAGATTATGACAGCTGCAGCGCCTGCTACAGTTCACTTACTTATGCTCTGTGCCGTTTGAAGGAGGAGGGACTTCTTGACCGTCTTGATACTAAGATCGGTATCGGACAGGGGATGCAGGGAAAAACAGGAAGACTCGGCATCGGACGGTGCACAAAAGACTTTGATTACTGTATTATGGGATGCCCTCCTGATGAAGAAAAAATCTATCGGGAATTGAAACGGTATATTTTGAGAGAGAACGGACACGGAGAGAAGGCGAGAGACCTTTTTTATGCGGGATATAACTGTGCCCAGTCGGTTTTTTGCGCGTTTACGGACGTGACCGGACTTGATCTTGATACTTCTGCACGTCTTTCTTCGTCTTTCGGGGCCGGTTTGGGAAGGCTCCGGGAAGTCTGCGGATGTGTGAGCGGCGCGGCCATGGTGCTCGGTGCGGTGAAAGGTTATGATGATCCGAAGGATAAGAAAGCTAAAACGGAACACTATGAATCAGTGCGGGAGTTTGCGGCACGTTTCCGGGAGTCTGAGGGCTCGATCATCTGCAAGGAACTTCTGGCGAAAGGCAGGAAGAGCAAGAACTGCACGGAGGATAGCGGCAGTGCATTAAGTACAGAGGGATGCGTGAATCCGGAAAACGTTGAAATCGGCGGGGAGCCTGAAGAGAGGACTGCAGAGTATTATAAAAAGAGACCCTGTCCGGATCTGGTATACCGCGCGGCGGAGATACTTGATGAGATGCTATAAGATATGAGTATTGCGCGATGAAGATGAGTGTTACCTTGCGCGCGAATCATAGACTTACGTCACGAGTATTGCGCGATAAAGAATAAAAATACGGCAAATGCCGGGAAAGGACTCTCATGAAGCATTATATTATTGCAAAGCTGAAAGATGGAATTGATAAGAACGAGCTTATCCCACCCGTAACGGCTGTTTTTGAGGAAACACTTCAGATTCCGGGCGTGTATAGTGTAAAGGTC
>CAMYVI010000295.1 GCA_947302185.1 uncultured Lachnospiraceae bacterium | reverse complement strand
CTTCCTTAGGAGCTGGAACGGTCGTCCCGGCAAGCCGGAGGAGATGGCATATCCGCTGGTCATCACTGCAAGCGATATCTGCAGCTACCTGAGCGGCCAGGTCATTTATATCGACTTCGGCATGACCGGAGAGATGGACTGGAAGGCAGCATCAGGCAAATAAGGTATCGATATAATTTTTTCCTACCATCAACAGAGGGATGCCGCTCAAACCGGCATCCCTCTGTATTCATTCGGCGTCATGCCATATTTCCTGCGGAATTGTTTATAGAAGTAAGTCTCGTTCTGGAAGCCTGCTTCAGATTCAATCTCACTGATTGGCAATGAGGTGTTTTTGAGAGCGGAGCAGACGGCTTCCATACGGCGGTCGAGCAGATAATCCTTGAACGTTTTCCCGGTTGCCCGGCGGATCTGTCGGCTGATGTAGTCGGAGTTGTAACTATATTTTTCAGAGAGAGACTGCAGTGTTACCGTGCTGTAATTTCGGTCTATTTCATCAAGAATTTCCGCGATGACATAGAGATGACGGCTGTCTCTGTCCTGCCTGAATTCATAATCTGAGTGTGACATTTCAACGAGCAGAATCTGGAGATAGGCTTCCAGCAGGATGGTTCCGAGATCTGTGGGAGCAGTATACTCCATGAGCATATCTTCAATTACCCGTGGGATACGGTCATTGTCTTTGCCGTGGAATAGAATATAATTGCGAGGATTGGTGCTGCTCATGATGTAGCTGGAGATGAAGCGGCTGATAACGTTCCCGGCTGCCTTGTTGTTAAGCACATGGTGTATTAGATAATCTTTTTCGAACATGAGCGTGAAAACAACATCGTCCTCATGCATAAGGCACTGGGACAGGACAAAACCGGAATTGATGAGCAGAATATCGTTCTGTCTCATAACGAATCGGCTGTCACGGGTCGTAATCAGAGCTTCACCGGAATAGACATAGCGGATGCATAGGAAATCTGCATAAGAGAGCGGCTCCTGCTGGAAGCGGGTCGCTTTTTTGATGCGGAAAATTGACTGATAGGGACTTTTGTCAATACTGTCTGTCCATGTTTTTGGGGGACTGCTGTCCTGATAGGCGAAGAAAATGCTGGGCATGTGGTAGACGCCGTCAGCTTCCAGATAGCCTTCTTCTTCAAGAAAATGATAAAAGGCGCTGGGTTTTGCAGAAGGATTGCTCCTGCAGTAGGATTCGCGTTCTGTTAATTCAAAAAAATGGCCGATCAGTTCTTTGCGTGTCATATTCGCTCCTCTTATATAAAAGTCGGAAATTGACAGTATATCGAAAGGGTATTGCCGTTGTCGCATAGTGTCATCAATATTAAAATCATAGCATAGAAATTAAAGAAAAACATTAAAAATCCGGATTAAACAGGTAGTAAATCAAATGATTTCTATCTAAAAAACAGCAGGCAGTATATGAAGATAAAAATGGATCAGCAGTAAGCAAGTTAATTGAAAAAAGCAATTTTTGACAGTGCTGAAAGAAGAGGAGGAAATCATGGCAGATAACAGACAGATCGCAAAGGACGTGCTTAATGCCGTCGGCGGAAGCGGAAATGTATCACACGCAACACATTGTATGACAAGACTGAGACTCACCTTAAAAGACGAGACAGTGGCAGATGATAACGTAATCAAAAATATAGACGGCGTTCTCGGTGTCGTACATAAGGGAGGACAGACACAGATCGTCATTGGACAGAATGTACCCAAAGTGTATCAGGCTTTCTGCGAGATGGGCGGCATTTCATCGGGCAGCGCGCCGGCTGCCGCAGCAGATAAGCCGAAGGAAAAACTCACAGCGAAGGGTGTTCTCAACAACATCTTGAATTATCTCTCAGGTTCCCTCACACCGCTGATTCCGGTCATCATTGCAGCCGCTATGTTCAAGACGATCATGGCGATCATCGGACCCGATATGATGGGGCTCTGCAGCGTGGAAAGTGATCTCTACAGGCTTTTGGATTTTGTTTATGATGCAGGTTTTTACTTCCTGCCGATTTATCTGGGGTATACGGCTGCAAAAAAACTTGGCACATCTGAAGTCCTCGGTATGTTCCTTGGAGGTATTCTCCTGGCACCGGACTTTATCGATATCGTGAATGCGGGGGAAGCGTTCCGGGTATTCGGTATACCGACGTCTCTTAACAACTATTCACAGAGTGTACTTCCGATGATCCTTTCGGTCTATGCTCTGAAGCATGTACACAGCTTCTTTAAAAAATATATTCCGGATACACTCTCGACAATCTTTGTCCCGCTCCTGACGATGCTGGTCATGATTCCCGTTTCACTCTGCGTACTCGCTCCGCTCGGTTCAATTGTCGGCACCTACATCTCAACAGGGCTTCTGGCTTTCGGCGGTGTGGGCGGTTTCATAGCAGTGGCAGTCATTGCGGCTCTCTGGGAGTTCCTGGTCATGTCCGGTATGCATATGGTACTCATTGTCACGATGATGACAATCATCATGACGGAAGGAAGCGAAGCCATGGTCTCTCCGGCAGCGACCTGCGCAACGATGGCGGCAATCGGCATGGCCCTTGGAGCATTTGTCAAACTCAAAGATAAGAAAGAAAAATCCTTAAGTATGGGGTACTTCATCTCCGGTATTCTCGGCGGCGTTACAGAACCGGCTCTGTATGGCCTCGGCTTTAAGTATAAGAAGCCTTTCATCGGAATGATGATCGGCGGTGCTCTCGGCGGACTTTATGCAGGCATTACGCATGTCGCGTCTTATGCAGTTGGTGCTACGAATTTCCTTATTGTGCTCGGATTCGCAGCCGGCGGAACAGCTAATTTTGTGAACGGAACAATCTCCTGTGTCATCTCACTTCTGGCGGCGGCAATCGCGACCTATTTCATCGGGTTTGATGAGAAATCAGCGTGATAGAAGGAGAATACTTATGAAACAGTTATTAATAAGAGCTGATGACCTGGGATTCTCGGAGGCGACAAATTACGGAATTTACAAGACTGTAAAAGACGGAATTATCCGGTCAGTAGGGCTCATGCCTAATATGCCCTATGCGCAGATGGGCTATGACCTGATTCGTGACATGGACGTCTGCATTGGACAACATACCAATATCTGTGTGGGTAGGCCTCTGACCGATCCGAAAAAAATCCCGAGCCTTGTGGGAGAAAACGGTGAGTTTAAGTCGAGCAAAGAGTATCGTACTGCCAAAGAAGATTTTGTAAATCTCGATGAGGTCATTCTGGAAATTGAAGCCCAGTATGAGCGATTCCTTAAGATAACCGGCCAGAAGCCTCATTATTTTGAAGGGCATGCTGTAGCCAGCAGGAATTTCTTTCGGGGTCTTGAGATTGTGGCAGAGCGTCATGGGTTACATTACCTTCCTTTTGATCCGACAGCAGATACAATACCCTTTGGAAAAGCGGCACTCCATATGTGCATGGACAGTATGAAGCCGGGATATGATCCATATGACTCACTGGTGAAGTGTATG
>CAMYVI010000294.1 GCA_947302185.1 uncultured Lachnospiraceae bacterium | reverse complement strand
CGAAAAAGAACGCTTGTTCCGGGCTTTGTTGACACAAGAGACAGCATATGGCAGAATACTTATATGGAAATCCGGGCAACCGGTATTCATAGAGATATGAATCAACATCGAGGATAAACTTATGGCAAGATGCGTAATGATTCAGGGTACCATGTCCGGTGCCGGCAAGAGCCTGCTTGTGACTGCTCTCTGCCGAATATTCCGCGAGGACGGATACCGGGTCGCTCCGTTCAAAAGTCAGAACATGGCACTTAACAGCTATATAACAAAAGACGGTCTTGAGATGGGCCGGGCTCAGGCCGCGCAGGCGGAGGCTGCCGGTATTGAGCCGGATGTGCGCATGAACCCGATTCTTCTTAAGCCGACAAGCGATGTCGGAAGTCAGGTCATTATAAACGGAAAGGTGCGGGGCACCTTCAGAGCGAGGGATTATTTTAAAATGAAGACCACCCTGATCCCCGATATCCTTAAAGCCTATCATAGCCTGGCTGCCAAAAATGACATTATAGTCATCGAAGGAGCCGGCAGTCCTGCAGAGATAAATCTCAAGAAGGATGACATCGTGAATATGGGGATAGCAAAACTCGTGAATGCTCCCGTCATTCTTGTGGGAGACATTGATCCGGGCGGAGTTTTCGCGCAGTTGTACGGTACCATCGCGCTCCTCGATGATGACGAGCGTGCGAGAATTGCGGGGACGGTGATCAATAAGTTCCGGGGCGATGTTGAAATTCTGCGTCCCGGTCTTAAAATGATAGAAGAACTGACGAAAGTGCCCTGTCTCGGGGTAGTTCCCTACATGGATATCGACATCGATGACGAGGACAGTATATCTTCCCGTCTCAGTACAAGAAATCATGAAAAGCCGATTGATATCGCGATCATCAGGTTTCCGAAAATTTCGAATTTCACGGATTTCGCTCCTCTTGAAGAACACCCTGCTCTCGGTGTTCGCTATGTCGGTAAGCGGGATGAGCTCGGCATACCGGACTTGATTATACTTCCCGGAACGAAAAGTACAATTTCCGATCTCAAGTGGATACGGATGAATGGAATGGAATCTTTGATTATAGAGCAGGCGGAAGCCGGAACCCCCATCCTGGGTGTCTGCGGCGGTTATCAGATGTTGGGACTCAGGCTCGAGGATCCTCTTGGGTTGGAATGCGGCAGTGATCAGCCGATAGGTGACAGCCCGGCAGTATCCGTGAAGGAACAGGACGGGGAATTTTTGAACGGAATGGGACTTCTCCCGGTCGTCACAGTGTTTGATAAAGACAAATGCACCACCCGCTCGACCGGATATATCACAGACGGGCCCTGGAAAGGCGTCCGGCTGGACGGATATGAGATCCATATGGGGAGGACCTATCCGGCGAATGATGACCTAAGAAAATTTGATGATATGTTAGCGCCACAAGAGATCGAGGGAAGACCTTTTGTCGAGTTGGATAACGGCCGACCTGATGGCTGGCAAATAGGGAACGTATACGGGACATACCTGCATGGACTATTTGACGATGGAGAATTGACAGATGCGCTTGCAGATTATCTGATGCGGCGAAAAGGCGTTAATCCCGGAAACTTTCATGCTGAAAACAGGGAAAAGTACCGTGAGAGGCAGTACAGAAAGCTCGCTGATACTGTCCGAAAGAGTCTGGCTATGGACGAGATTTACCATAGGATGGAAGGACAGTAAAGGAGAGAGAGCCTCTCAGAAGCGCATGACGGTGCATGTCTGATGTTTTACGGAAAATCAGATGCGGTTCTTCGTTAACGCAGGGATGGATATATGATACATTTATACTATGGAGAAGGAAAAGGCAAAACGACCGCAGCTATGGGACTCGCACTTCGTGCAATCGGACACGGAAGGCGTGTAGCGATCGTCCAGTTCATGAAGAACGGAAAGAGCGGGGAATTGGCTCCGCTCAAATTGCTCGGGGCAATTGTCCTGTCCGGAAGACCTGATACGAAATTCTTCGCAAAGATGAGTAATCAGGAACGGGAGGATACCAGGCATGTGAATGACGATAATCTTAAAAAGGCTCTTGAGGTTCCTTGTGATATGCTGATCCTCGATGAAGCATGCGCTGCCTGTGATTTAGGCATGGTCGATGAAAAAATGCTGCGCGACTATGTAACCGGTGTGAAGAAAAGGACGAAGATTTCAGGCGTCACCGGAGATACGGCATATGAAGTGAAGAGTGAACCGGAGATAATCATAACCGGCAGAAAGCCGGCGGACTGGATGACAGAGGCCGCGGATTATATAACCGAGATGAGGGCAGAGCGTCATCCCTATGAACAGGGAGTTAAGGCAAGGGAAGGGATAGAATATTGAGAGTTTCCGACGCTCATTTCCCCTTTTAAAATGCTTAAAATGTCGTCTCTCAAGCGACCATCTCACTTCTTATCAGATATAAAATTGAATCATCAGAAAACAGGAACACCTGTAGGATTAATGATTCATATGCCTTGTAGAGTTATGAAACAGATAAGAAGGGAGAATTATCATGAAAACAAATCTCACAGAACTCGTATTTATCATCGATAAGAGCGGCTCCATGAGCGGTTTGGAGAAAGATACCATCGGAGGTTTTAACTCCATGCTCGGGAAGCAGAAGAATGAAACGGGAGAAGCCTATCTCTCGACTGTACTTTTTGACACAAGGGAAACTGTTCTGTATGATCGTATCGACATTCGAAAGGTACCCGAAATGACAGACCGGGATTACATTCCCGGCGGATGTACCGCTCTTCTCGATGCGCTCGGGGGAGCCATCCATCATATCGCAACGATTCACAGATACGCAAGGGAAGAGGACAGACCTGCAAAGACCATGTTCATTATTATTACGGACGGATACGAGAATTCCAGCAGGCGCTACGGAATTAATGAAGTCCGTGAGATGATTCGGAAGGAGCAGGAGAAGCACGGCTGGGAATTTCTTTTCCTCGGAGCCAACATAGATGCTGTAGCGGAGGCGTCTAAGTACGGAATTGAAGCGGAGAGAGCTGTCAACTACTGCCCGGACGCGCGGGGAACACAGTTAAACTATGATAGTGTAAGTGAAGCTATGAGCTGTGTAAGACAGTCAAGACCGCTCGGGGCTTCCTGGAAAGCGGACATTGAGAAGGATTACAGCAAGAGAGCAGGAAAAAAGAGAGGATTCTTCAAGCAGCAATAATGCATTGACAGACAGGCAATCGATAACACCGGTCTTCGAGTTCGGTGTTCAGTTATTACCTGACACTATTAGAGAGTATCGGGCGGGGGAGGCTTTTGTATGCCGCTTCAAATTGTTCGAAATAATATTGTAAATATGCAAGTGGATGCCATCGTTAACACAGCCAACCCGGAACCTCAGGTCGGTGGCGGGACAGACTTTGCAATATATGAGGCGGCAGGATATGACCGCCTCTTAAAGGCGCGCAAAAAGATAGGAAAGATAAAGCCGGGAGATGCAGCTCTTACGAAAGGATATGGTCTATCCGCAAAATATATTATTCATACGGTCG
>CAMYVI010000293.1 GCA_947302185.1 uncultured Lachnospiraceae bacterium | reverse complement strand
GAATCCGGGATGATGTAGACATCAACGTCCGGAACATACAAAATAAGCTGTTCGGTCAGAGGCGCCTTGCTCCAGAAGTGCTGCCGCCTTGCGCCGCTCCGCCCCACTACGATCTTTGTGGTGCCGGATATGTGGGCGTATTCCGCTATCTGGATCGGGACATTGTTGCCGATGACCGTCGTCACGGACGCACCGTTCTGTTCGGCAAAATCAATATTATCCTGAAGTCGCTGTCTGTCGGCGGCCGGGAGGCTGTCATAGTCTGACGGTTTTACATAAATGGCCGTGAGTATGGCATGAAAAGCAGCCGCCATTTTCACGGCGGCGGCAATCACTTTTTGATTGGAAGGAGATGAAGACAGGCAGACCAGTATTCGTTCACCGTTCTCTATTATCTTATCCATGTCATGTACCCTTTGCCATCAGATGCCGGTTACGGATCGACCCGTTTTTACGCACTCCGGGATCATTCTTCCCACACGGGCATGCTCGGTGTCAGAATGATACTTTCGGCACTGTAATCATATCATATAAAAATACGGTGCTCTACTGCTTATTCAGGTGTTCCGACAGAGACTGCTCGTATTCTATGTATTCAATACGTTCGCGGTCGTCGTCATCGAAGTCGGATTTTCTGCGACGAGCATGCTCTACTATTTCTGCAAACCGTCCGAAACGGTATACAATATAATAGCCAAGGCCGAAAATTGCAGCTACTAACAGAATTAATAACATTTCTATCATGGGATTTACCTCCTTGATCCGGTCAGAAATCATATATGGAAACATCTCTGCATTGCCTTATATTCTCCGAGCACAAGCATGGTTATGTCTTCATTTAGCATTGTGTCCGGCGTGACGGAAAGAATCATCCTGCCGTTTTTTTTGATAGCCATGATCGTGATACCGTAGTGTTTCCGTATGTCGATCTGACCGATTGTCTTTCCGATCCATTCTGAGGGTACCGTGACTTCATAGATTGCATGGTCATCGTCAAGCCTGATATAGTCCAGGATATGATTGGAGGCGTAGCGTATTGCTGCCCATTCAGCAGCCTGCTTTTCCGGCATGATTACTTCGTCTGCCCCGTTGCGAAGAAGGAATTTCGCCTGAACATCCCTGTCCGCGCGGGATACGACAAGCCTTCCGCCCAGCTCTTTGAGGAGCGCTGTGGTCTCAAGAGAACTCTGAAAATCTCCGCCGATTGTCACAATGCATACATCATAGCCCGGGATACCGAGTGATCTCAGGAATGCTTCGTTTGTGCTGTCCCCGATCTGTGCATTTGTTACGATAGGGAGCAGAGCGTCGACTCTGGATTCATTTCGATCCACAGCCATGACCTGATGTCCGAGGTCATAAAGCTGTTTTGCTATCAGGGTTCCGAAACTGTTAAGACCTATCAGAAGAATAGATTTCATAAATACCTCCAACGAAAAGGGATATGCAGGTTCCTTTATTAACCGATGATGATTTTTTCAACAGGGCAAAGAGAAACTTCTGTTTTTCTGCCTGTCACAGCCGCATACACCAGAGTCAGTCCGCCCACTCTACCGATGAACATGAGCAATATCAGGACCATATGTGAGACGGTGCTGAGCGCGGGTGTGATACCGAGAGACAGTCCGACGGTCCCGATTGCTGACGCGGTTTCGAACAGGCATGTGCCTATCGGGAGATTATCTGTGATGCTGATGATGAAAGAACCCGATAAAGCAAGAAAAGCATACATCAGGAGAAGTGTGGAGGCGGTCCTGATTGTCCCGTCATCTACACGTCTGCTGAGGATCTGAACATTTTTGCGCTTCCGGAATACGGCAAAGGTGTTGGCCATCAGAACTGTTATGGTGGTCGTTTTCATTCCGCCGGCCGTGGAACCCGGAGAGCCGCCGATAAGCATCAGAAGTATCAGAAGCATGCGCCCGGCACCGCTGAAAGCCGTCAGGTCGGAAGTATTGAAGCCCGCTGTTCTGGGAGTTACAGACTGGAACAGCGAGAGACATATTCTTTCTTTTAATGTATATCCGGGATACTCGTATAAAAACAGATAGAGCATGGGGAACATGATAAGAAATGCCGTTGAGGCAAGTATCACCTTGCTTTGCAGTCTGTATTTTTTTATGTTAAGTCTGTTGACGGCTATATCATCCCAGGTGAGAAAACCTATTCCGCCTATTATTATAAGTAAGCATATCGGGATAACAATACCGCAATCGCTGCTGAACGATGTCAGGGAGGAATAAGGACCTGTTTTATCGCCCATCAGGTCAAAGCCTGCATTACAGAAAGCAGAGACGGAGTGGAATACAGACAGCCATACTCCCTCCATCCCATATCGCGTGCAGAAAGTCGGAAGCATTATGAGTGCACCGAGCAGCTCGGCTATGAGCGCCGCTTTAAAGAAAAAAACGGTCAATTTCAGGACTCCTCCGACTTGATGCGCGGATATCGTATCCTGAAGTATATTCCACTCACGTATGGAGAGTCTTCTGCCTGAGAGGGTGATGACCAGCGCGGCGAGGGAGATGATTCCGAGTCCTCCGAGCTGTATCAAAATCAGAATGACAGCCTGGCCGAAGGCAGACCAATAAGTTGCGGTATCACGCACTACCAGTCCGGTAACGCAGACCGCTGATGTGGCAGTGAACAGAGCTTCCTCCGGCATAGTAAACTGCCCGCTTTTCGTAGCGATGGGTAACATAAGCAGAAGAGAGCCTGTCAGGATGAGACCCAAAAATCCCAGTATGATAATTTGAAAAGATGACAGAGTTTTGTTAAAGAATCTTCTGTTCATTATATGCTCCTCCAGGGTCAGGCGACCATGCTTGCATGGTTATCTGACCCGCCAATCAAAGTTTGAAAGTTTACTTTCAAACTTGACCTCCTGATAGTTCCCCCTCTTCACCTTCATTATACGGGAGCGGATGCAAAGATAGTGTTAAGGAGAATGGCGGCGATATTAAGATTAAATTAAGAAGACTGTAGTTTTTATTATGTATGTGATATGATATGGACTACACTTGGATTATTCAGGCAGGAGGCTTCTTTTGGTAATAACAGTATTATTAAGTTTTCTCTCCGTAGTGACATTTATTCTATTCGGATTTGATAAGCGGAGGGCACTGGTACACAAGTGGCGCATCCCGGAGAGGACTCTGCTTTGCTTCTCTTTGTTTGGCGGTATCGGCGGACTTCTTGGGATGATTTTCTTTCATCACAAAACACGAAAATGGAGATTTAAGATACTGGTACCGCTATTCGCGTTTGTCGATGCAACCGTGATCGCGTTCCTTCTATGGTCGTCTGTGTACTACACGGCAGATATTTCTGCCGAAAGCGCTATGTTATCTGACGATACAGTAAAAGTTGAGAAGATAGAGACGGGGTGGCTTTTTGACGGGCCATCGGACGAAACGGCGCTCATATTTTATCCGGGTGCAAAGGTAGATGAGAAAGCATACTCGCCGATGCTCCGTAAGATAGCGGAAGATATGGATGTATACCTTGTGAAAATGCCGCTTCATCTCGCATTTTTCGGAATAAA
>CAMYVI010000292.1 GCA_947302185.1 uncultured Lachnospiraceae bacterium | reverse complement strand
TCTCCACATCATCAAAATGTGCATCGAGCAGAGCGGAGTAGTAGATATAGTACTCTAAAACCTTCCCGCTTGATTGGAAAACGCTGAGGATATCTTTGGACGCGAACTGGAATGAGTATTTCTGTTGATTACTGTCGGTCGAGTAACCAATCAGCAGATTATTAGCCGCAAGTCTGTCTAGTACCGCTTTATATTCCACCTTCATATCCGCCGGAAGTTCCATATCTCTGACCGACAGGTCTGCATAAACAATCGTCGGTTTCTGTCCGTTAAGTGTGACCTTGTAAGTCATAGTGGGGGTATACGCCGCGGCGGCCTTGTAGAGCATGTTAAGAGCATCCTCGGCGTTTTTCTTTCCGGCAATTTAGAAGGATACAGTGCGCTGACCGGGCAGTTTCCTGGTCTCGGTCAAATCACTTATGTAATTATATTCTGCCAGTTTTGCAAATACCGGTGCCATCGCTGCCGCAACATCCGTATGCAGCGTGAGCGTCCTCTTAACCGCTTTCAGCTTGGAATCAAGGACAGGCAGCCGCTCTTCATTCCTGCTTTGATTCTTATAATATGTCGCGACATGCTGACAGAAAGAGCTCCAATCCGGAGTTCTTTTCGAAATATCGAAGAGTCTTTTATATTTTCCCGACAAATCAGACAGCACCGATGAATCACTGTCTTCCACCAGAACGGCACCTGACAGATTGAACATTTCCTTAACGGTTATGACCTTCCGGGGAACCGGGTATCTTATCTCCGGGGCGTTCAAAATATTTATCAGACTTCCGGATTCGTGGGCAATGATGGGAACTCCCGCGCAGGGCGCGCACATCATAAGCACAGGCCTGCCATTTGTCACATCTATATAATCCGCATGCAGGTCCTTTGCGATATCCGCCAGCTCACGGGAAACCCCCTCATAAGAAATATCATCGACTACATGTATTCTGATAGATTCCGGGGCTATAGCCATGATTTTTTCGCGATGATCCGCAGTCAGATCATCCCGGAGAATAATATGGTATTCCTGCGCAATTGCCGGATAAGACATCCGCAGGAACCTGCTGATATTGACGATCTGTTCTTTCAGCTTCAGATAATCATCGTGCGCAGCAACGACACCGACATATGCAGTGAGTTCAGGTTCCAACCGGCAGGAAGAAAATACGCTGTCCGTTTCATTCTCAGCCAGCAATTTAATGAGGACCGACTGCTTCTTATGCGTCAAGGCAAACGGTATCTGGCGTATAAGAAGTCTGTCCTGATTTTTATAGTCTTTGCAGGAAATATATTCCTTGAGAGGAGCAAGCGCATCATTTAACGCATCCAGATATCGCTGCAGATTCGATGAAGCCGACACATCTGCCGCTGATATTTCTCTGAGCAGCGTCTGCAGATTCCCCTCATAAATCGGCATTGCGCTGCGCTTTCCCTGCCACATCTGTGAAATTGCGAGTTCCAGTGACCTCATTGATAGCAAAATAGCCTGATTATCCCTGAAGACGCGTTCCGCAATGTCCCGGATCACTGCAAGTGATTCTTCGATCAGTTCACGGTTATCCTCTGCGATACGTCCGCATTCCGCATGAATCCTGAGCGTCATCTGATCCAAAGGATCCAATTTGGAATTCACTTTCTTAGACTTCCAGTCATACAAAGTAATCTCGCTGGTCTCGTCACACGGGACCAGGCAGACATGCCATTTGTCTGAACTGTCATGAGTCGTGACATTCTGTCCTTTGTAAATCTTATGTAGATTAGACAGCTGAACGAATCCGCCAAGCATTTTTTCCATCATCCAGCGCCGATGCTCAAGCGCGGCAAGACGATTGACAACAGACGGGTCCTTCTCCATCAATTTTGCGAACCGTTCTGCGGCAGCATGACTGTCAGAGGTATCTATACCGCAGCATTCCAGCTTTTCCCGGATATGTATTGCAGCTTCCAGATTGGATATGACATTATAAGGGTCTGCAAAAGTGTCTCGTATCTGTTGGTTCGAAGCCCGGTCATTTGATGCTTTCATGTACGAGTAATGCAGGTTATACGCAATGTTCTCTAACTGTTCCAGGCAGTTCGTGTCTTTGCCGAAACCGAAAGCGAATATATCAGCATTTGCTGCGATGTTCTCTTCAGGCTTCTTATTCTGCACAAAAGCGATCACGTCGCCCGATTCGAATACAGAGGAAAGAATTTCGGCATAATCCCTGCGCGCTTGCTGTGCCGGTCACATTCGCATTCTTCGGATCTTTGCCGGTCGATACAACGGCATAGTGGCACCCCGCATCCTTTTCTTCGGACACCTTCCGTGCAAATGCAGATTCATCCCTGCCAAGAGAAAGATACTTTATATCTGCATAAATCTTTTCTGTCTGCGGAACATTCCACTCTTTATTATCACATGTTACTCTGGCATAATTCTTTAATTCGGGCGCTTTTGCCAGCAAAGTATCTGCTGCTTTCGCGGCATCTTTTGTCAGGACCGTCAGATAAAGATCTGTATTGAGAAGCTGACCGTTTACCAGGATTTCCCGGAAAACAGTATCCACCCGCCTGCCGGACCCGATCAGTAAAATACGCAGCTCATAGTGATCATCAGAGACAGCCCTGCGGTATTTTACCGGAGGATACTGCTGCAGCAGTCTGTAACAGTGAAGTCTGAAATCGCTCATTATTTTAGGTCTCCTTTTTCAAAAGAAATAGCTTTTTTATTATATCATATCGCGCCGCTGCTCATAGTAGTATTCCGTATACATATGTGAGAAAAGACTGTAAAAGCCCGACACGAGACAGCAGCAGGTCAGCCCGGGGCCTGTCGCATTTCGAAATAAGACTTAGTTATATACCGGGAGTTATCAGATGTGCTATACTGTTTAGTACTGATACTTATTACACCGGGAAAACCATATGGGGGCATGTACTATGGCAAGTTTAACATTTGAAAATTTCTATTCTCACGATACTGACGTCTACAACATGGAAGGGTTCGAGCCACAGATCGTGGATAAAGCATACCTCGACAAACTGGGTGTTACGACCGACGCGTCCGCGGCCACACTCGAAGGCCTCAAAAGAGGCTCAAAAATCTTTATGGAGAGGATGGAGAACAGGACCGTGATCCCTGTATCGAGACTGGAGATAGTTGATATCGATCCTGATACAGTTGAGACAGAAATTCACAATTATACCGGCCGCTGCCCTACTCTGACATTTGAAATCAACCCCGTAAAAGGGTGCAACGTCGGCTGCCAGTACTGCCTTGTGACGGACGGCGTCCATGAGCAGACACTTACTCTGGCCGGAAACTATCACCTCTATGTGCGAAAACTGCTTGAAGAGATGAACGGTACACCGACGCGCGAAGTAACTGCCGATGATATCAAACGCAAAAATGAACTGCTTGTCGAGCTCGCCCATGCAATTGAAACAGAGCCCGGGCGAAAGAAAGAAATTGAGAGACAGATCACGGAAATAAGCCGGGGTAAGAACTGGAATCATTATTACTATTACTCTCCGAAGACAGAAGCTCTGCAGGAGCCGACCCTTTTGACAGGTGTTGCCCATAAG
>CAMYVI010000291.1 GCA_947302185.1 uncultured Lachnospiraceae bacterium | reverse complement strand
TTGACAGCGGACTTGATACCAGACCGGTTGCATTGCTTGTTCAGGTAGCAAGCCAATTCAGGAGTGATATTCATCTTGAGTCAGGCAGTGTAAGGGTGAATGCCAAGAGCATCATGGGAATGATGACGTTGGGCCTTGTGACAGGTGAAGAAGTCACTGTTACCGCAAACGGTGATGATGAGCTGGAAGCGATGGATCAGATCGAAGCCTATCTTACAAAAAAAGGCTGATCCTCAGCATGGCGAGTATCAGAGGTTGAAGAACAAAGGGCTGATGCATAAAGCAGAGCGTAACTGAATGTAAGCGGGTCTGAGACAGATCCGAAGTAATCAGATATCGCTGTGCTGTGTGCATCAGCCCTATTATTTCAAGTATTCTGCGTCAGAGATTAAAGACCTGTATTCTGCCCGTTGACCCTGAACCAGCATCGGTAGGCAATGTTAAAGCCGAGGCTTCTGTACAGGGCTTTGGCCGGAGTGTTGGAGCTCACGACCTGCAGATAACTGTGAGTGGCTCCCTTTTTGTATCCTGCTCGAAGCAGATAAGCGACAATGTGCCTGCCGAGACCTTTCTGCCTGTAATTCTCGTGCACGTGAATCGCATATATCCCGACATGATCTCTGTCCAGAATACCGAGTCCGGTGGCAATAATCATTCCCGACTCGTTCTTTATGTATACTGCAATTTCATCCTTCGGAATTGCAGCGTACATTGAGGGTACGATCTTTCTGTGAATCTCATTGTCCGTCTTTTTCAAATCGAACAGGGCGTCTATCCAGTCATTGTCGACCCTCGGCATGGCAGTGAATTCAAGGCCGGACAGGACGGATTCATCAATGTCCGGAAGAGTGGAAAAGGTCAGATCCGCCGTCATGACATAAATGTCATGCTCGATATGATATCCCTTTTCCTGAAGAAAGCCGTCCAGAGCGGGATCTGTCACGGGACTGATCTTGAAAATGGCGGGAGTGCCCCATCGGTCATACATTTGCTCGCAGTATTCGATTTTTTCTTCGAGTGTCAATATCGAAGCGCCGATCTGCTCAACGCAATTTGTTCTGTGCGTGTAAAGATAAGAAAAACGCAGGATCCAACCGTCATACACTTCCATCTGGTGTGACGGCCAGGCGTTGAGAGACAGGTCTTCAATTTTCTTAATATCTGTAGCCATATCTGCATTATATCCCATGAAAATCGGTTAAGCAATGAGGGCAAATGTCTTAATTTGAAAAATATGTGTACAGATTGAAATTAAAATGATAAAATATCTTAAACTATGAGCATTTGCGTGGAAGGAGTGACACCATGTCTAAGTTCCTGAAATTTATTGTCAATCTGTTTCTGGCAGTAGCGATTCTGACAGCAGCGGCCATTCTGATACCGCCTGTCCTCGGCGTGAATACGACAATCGTCGATTCTGCGGGGATGGATACCAATCTGCCTCTGGGGTCCGTGACTTATTCCGTTGACATACCGGTCACAAGACTTCAGAAGGGTGATGAGATCCTTTAAGAGAACGGTTCGTCTACATATGCTTATATTATAGAAGAGGGAGATGCTGCTACGGGTAAGTACAAGGTCTCCAGTGCGGTCGACCGTGACTCTGTATCCGAAATAACGCTCAGAAATACCATATCCCTCGTCAAACTCTGCATCCCTTACATCGGGTATGTAGTAGTTGCCATGCAGACGGTAGAGGGAATAATCATTATTGTTCTGGTCGTCCTCTTTATCATTATACTTTTCGTTCTCTCGGAACTCTGGAAATCGCGGGATGACGATGATGATGCGGATGATAATTACGATGACGGCGGTTTGGGCGCGGACCAGCCGACGGATGGCACGCAGGACCGGGATGATCAGATGAAGAGGGATTTCGAAGGTATTTCGAAATCTGATACGGCGGACAGTCCCGACCGGAACGCGGAGTTTCAGGAAGTGCCTGATCAGGGCGATCACTACGGAGAGGGAGACGACGGAGACTTCACAGAGCTTCCCGCGACAGACAGCGATGCGTCTTTCTATGCAGAACCTATTGCAGAGTATCCGTATCAAAACGAAGAATCCGGTGCATACAGCAGTCCCGAAGATGAGCCTGTATATATTTCCGAACCGGTGACATATGACGGAACTTCCGATACATATAACGGCGGCAGCGATGTTAACGCAGAGTTTGCCGAGGAGATCGAATCGGGACTTGCGGAAACAGACGGGGCAGCGGAATCTGCATTTGCGGAGGAAGACGCGGAACCTGTATCCGTTCCGGAGATAACGGCCGAGGCATATGACAGAGGGGCTTACTACGAAGAAAACAATGATATAGAACTCGAGCCCAATCAGTTTGTTGCGGCACGCCGCTTTACGCTTGACGAAATCTTGGACCAGGCCAGAAAGCGCGGCGGAGAACCGAAGGTCAGCAGGGACGATGTATCGGGAGTCAGCATTGTCGATTACAGCGACCTGATCTGAAGATGCGGTAAACGGATTGAATGAATTCGACCGCCGGCAAAAATCAAAAATTGAATCAAATAAAAAAATAAAAAAACCTCTTGCATTTGCAGGAGGTTTTTGTTATTATGTTCGTTGCTGTGACATGATAGCTATGAAGCGTGAAGTTGCTGCATGCATATTGCAGGTTCTCCGTGGAGCGAATGTCATGTAAAGATACTGGCGACAAGTCACTGTGCAATGTCTGTCCGCAAGGATGGGAACAATCGTGTGTGCGTCCGGATTTCAGGATACGCACGGGAACGTGTACAGTCACCGCTTGTCGTACTATTAAAAGTGCGAAAAGGAGGCGACTTTTTTTATGGCAAGTCAGGTTATGAGAATCACTCTCAAGGCGTACGATCACAAACTGGTAGATGCATCGGCGGCTAAAATCATTGATACTGTGAAGAAGAGCGGAGCAACAGTCAGCGGACCGGTACCGCTTCCGACAAAGAAGGAAGTAGTTACGATCCTCCGTGCGGTTCATAAGTATAAGGATTCCCGCGAACAGTTCGAGCAGAGAACGCACAAGAGACTGATCGATATCATAGCTCCGACACAGAAGGTCGTGGACTCACTGTCCAGACTGGAAATGCCGGCAGGTGTCTATATCGACATCAAGATGAAGACCAGGTAACTACCAATTAGTATGATTGCACTGCAAGAGCAATCCGCTGTAAGGAGGTAACAAATGAGCAAAGAGATTCTTGCAAGAAAGATCGGCATGACGCAGATCTTCTCAGACGACGGAGTCCTCACTCCGGTCACAGTCCTTCAGGCAGGTCCGTGTTTTGTAACACAGGTAAAGACAGTCGAGAAGGATGGCTACAGCGCAGTTCAGGTCGGCTTTGAAGAAATCCGTGAGAAGCTGATCACGAAAGGCGAAAAGGGCGTATTTGACAAGGCAGGCGTAAAGCCGATGAGATTCGTGAGAGAACTCAAACTCGACAACGCCGAAGACTATAAGCCGGGTCAGGAAATTAAAGTTGATATCTTCGCAGCCGGCGATCACATTGACGCAACGGCTGTTTCCAAAGGAAAAGGCTTCCAGGGCACAATCAAGCGTCTTGGTC
>CAMYVI010000290.1 GCA_947302185.1 uncultured Lachnospiraceae bacterium | reverse complement strand
GTATTTCTGTTAAGTCTTATATTACAATATTAGTGTTCCGATCAGGTGCTGACATGCTGTTCGCACCGGGAACCTGCGTAAAGCAGACGGAGGGGGCATTTTCAAATGTGAACCGGCAATTCCGAATGAAAATGCCCCTGATATTTTTAATCGCAGCCGTGAAGTGTGAAAAAGTATCACTGCTTACGCGGCGCGGTTAAAACTCTGTTGAGTATTCGATTCTCACACCATTATGTGCTGATTCCGTTTCTTAGAAATTAGCCAGCAGATACTCCTCCGCTTCCGGACTCCAGAGACCTCTGTTCGCGTCTACAATATCTGCAAGTGCAATGTATCTCTCATCTTCCTTACCCTTCTCGCGAAGATCCGTGAGAGCGATTAGCGGCATTTCAATGTGGTTATAAATGAGCTTCTTGCCGCCGGTGATCTTCGGAAGATTCAGAGTCGTTTCTGCCGCTGCATCAAGTCCGCCGATATGTGTAACCATGACTGCCGGATTGATGCGGCCGGCTGCTGTGAGTTCAAGGCACTCGATCATGTCCGCTGTATTACCGCCTGTTGTTCCCATAACGTGAGTTGAATTGTAGTGGACATCGTAGAAATTCATCGTTGCCGAGAAATTCGGATCTGTCGGGCCTGCGAAGAAGTTCAGGCAGCCGTCGCGTCCCAGAATCGCGCTGGACTGTGTGACGAGCGGAGCAACCGGTGCATAGCACAATACATCGTCATATCCTGTGCCGCCTGACAGTTCGCGGAGATAAGCGACCGGATCTTCACATTTGCCTGTATTGACGAAGTGAAGCTCGATACCCTTCTCCTTAGCTTCCTCATCTGTAAAGAGTTCGGCTGCACGGTCCAGTCTGTCCTGATTCACATCTGTCACGACGATCATTCCCGGACGTCTGTCACAATTCATAGCGTAGCTCAGAGCACCGAGACCCATCGGGCCTGCACCTGCCATGATGGCGAGCTTGCCTCCCTCAACGATGCCCATCTCATGTGTGTAAACACCCATCTTTGTATGATATGCTGCATGGAATGCTCCTACGCTGCAGGAATACGGCTCTGCCAGAGAAGCTTCATAATAAGCTTTTCCTTTATACTCGAGCATGCATCCGAGTTCCATGACTTCTGCCGGAACGATGCAGTATGTTGTATCTCCGCCGAAGAACTCGTAAGAATATCCCGGGCTCCACATTGTTCCCTTGTAGTTCAGAGCCGGCTGAAGAGTAAATTTCATGCCCGGTTTGAACTTGTCCTGATGAGCCTTGCCGACCTTAACGATGTCGCCGGCCATCTCATGTCCCATGATTGCCGGATGCTCTGCAACATCCTCATGAACTCTCTTGTGCTTTGTTCCGAGAATCGCGCATTTGTATGTTGACATACATACACTGTCCGAAACGACCTTTACCAGGATCTCATCATCTTTGATCTCCGGAAGTTCGAACTCTTCGAGTCTCAAATCGTTGGCTGCGTGAAGTCTGACTGCTTTTGCTTTCATAGTTTCCTCCTTTTCCTCCAGTATAAAAAGTATTGTTTCGATAACATTCTCTACTTTTTACTGTTGTTTCAACTGTTGATGTTATTGTATCAGCAATCAAAGTGTTTGTCAACTGTTATTTTAAAGATTCTTGATTTTTATTTCAAAAGTTCTATGTTAACCTTCTTCTTCCTGCCAATTATTGTCGATTCATACTTATTTCTTGCCTTATGCGCAAAATAAAACGCCCTGAAAGGGCGATTTACTGCAACCATTTGGTCAAAATGCTATTCCTGTTTTTTCACGGCATAGCTGCCGTTTTCAAATTCAAGAACGCCTCGGCGTTCTTGACGCGACATGCGCGGCGCGTAAGCGCCTTCCACTGCGCATGTCTGCGATCCGCCGGAGGCGTTTATTCTTCATCGCGAGATTGTACTCACGATGAAGACGAATGTCATCATGCGCGCGTATCTCACGACTGAAGTCACGAGTATTGCGCGATGAAGAATAAAAGCGGAGCTGTTGCGTATGGATACACAGCAGCTCCGCCGGGATATTTTCATTTTTCACTCTCATCATTGACAGACGTCGCGAATGTTTTCCGTCAAGAGTGATGCATATAATTCAACAAACCTGAAAAGCTTTGCACATAATTCAGCAAACCTGTAACGACAGCTTTCAGAGGAATTCTGCGTCAGAGCGGCAGCTCTCTTCCCTCTTTCTTCCACTCAAGGAACTCGGCCGTAGCGGTAAAGATGACATCTCCCGAAGAATTGAGAGCAGTCTCCAGAGAGTCCTGAATAACGCTGACAATAAAACCGACACCCACGATCTGCATGGCAACATCATTGGAAATGCCGAACAGAGAGCATCCGAGCGGAACCAACAGAAGCGAACCTCCGGCTACGCCGGAAGCTCCGCACGCCGAAAATGTCGCAATAATACTGAGCAGAATCGCCATGGGCAGAGTAACATGAACGCCGGCTGTATTCGCAGCGGACAGCGCAAATGTCGTGATGACCGCCGCTGCCCCGTCCATGTTTATCGTAGCTCCGAGCGGAATCGATACCGAATACATATCCTCGTCGAGACCGAGCTCCTCACAGAGTTCCATATTGACCGGAATATTTGCCGCAGAGCTTCTTGTAAAGAAAGCTGTAACGCCGCTCTGGCGGATACATTTGAAAATAAGCGGGTACGGATTATGTTTCAATGTAATACCTACGATCAGCGGATTCACAACCAGGGCCACGATGAGCATGGAAATAACCAGCACAAGAACAAGCTCCCCGTAAACGGTAAAAATCTCAAGACCGCTTGTCGAAACGGCTTCATAAACCAGACCGAGAATACCGAACGGAGCGCAGTTAATGATCCAGCGAACAACCTTTGATGTCCCCTCCGCAAAATCTTCCAGGATTTTCTTGGTTCCGTCTCCGGCAGACTTAAGGGCAAACCCGAAAATAACAGCCCAGAATAAGATTCCGATATAGCTTGCATTCAGGATGGCAGCCAGCGGATTATCAACTAAGCTGAAGAGCAGGTTGCTGATGATATCTATCATACTATCAGGCGGATCAAATCCCTGTGTAGGATCAACGCCGGCCAGTGTAATTGTGACCGGGTGAATGAAATTGACCAGAACTGCTACAACAGCTGCACAGAGCGTACTGAACAGATAGAGAAAGATAACCGTTCGGAACTTAGTCATGTTCCCTCCCCTGGCGTTAGCCAGCGAAGAGGCAACAAGAACGAAGACCAGGACCGGTGCAATAGATTTCAAAGCACCGACGAACAGCTTCCCCAGAACAGGAATTGCCGAATTATTCGGGAAAAGCAGTCCGAGAACAGCTCCTATGACCAGACCTATACAGATACGAACAATAAGACTCAAAGAATTCCATTTTTTTAGCATTGACATCCCTCCCTCTTTAAAACCTGAAAAACAGAGTGCATATTACATCAGTAAAATGCATTCTCTAATATAATACCATCTCATAGCAGCATTGTGTTTACATTTTTGCAAGAATCAGTCAGGCTGCTGGCCGTCATGCGCCGCCCACGCACACTCGGTCACCTCCAT
>CAMYVI010000289.1 GCA_947302185.1 uncultured Lachnospiraceae bacterium | reverse complement strand
GGGAAAGCCGGACGCGAGATATAATGATGTCTTGTGCGGATTGTTGTAGGAAAGATATTCTCCGTACACTCCGCTGCAAGTGGCGCTTGTATTCCCGTCCCACACCAGACCGAAACTTCCCTCAAGCAGGAACGGCAGTTCCTCGGGAGGGACCGATCCTCTGTATGAGATATTATCTGCAGAAGTGCCTTCATAATTCGTGCCGAAAAGCTCAAAAGATACGTCTTCGGGAAGATCGTAGATATAACCGGCCTTATGCCCGGCTAGATTTCCGGCTATGAGGATCGGACCGTCTTTAAATGTCCGCTGCTGCCCTCTTGTTCTTTCGGAATACCCGGGAATCAGATAATCAAAGATTCCGAGACATACGATTCTGTCCGCACGTACGCCAAGCTCTGTAAGAAGCTGTTTCATCTTCTCATTGTGGGCGATAATGCCGTCAGCGCTGAGCAAAACAGATTTCTCTTCAATGTCGAAACGGATTTTTTCAGAGATTTTGATATTGGCCTTTTTTTTCCAACGCAGTATTTCCAGATCGTGAATGATCAAAATGATCCTTACTCCGCGCTTTTTGAGGGTCTTAATGCAATTGGCGTAAAACACTGTGTGGAGAATAGGGGGAAACTGTATATACAGAGTGTCTCCGTTTTGCAATCTTTTGAAAGCCCTGTTCCATTTGACGGCTATTTTTGCATGCTGCGCCATTTTCCTGACCGGATTCGGATCATCCCTCTTCATTTCGGACAAAGATATCCGACTCATCCCCATACGGGTGAAAATACGCGTGACATCGTCTCTTGCTTTTACTGCTGCATTATTCCGTAGGTTCCTGTCATACTGGATTTCAGATATACAATATTTCAAATGACTCTCTCCGTGTTAAGTATTCTCAATCCGCCTTCATGAATGCGGTGATTCCGTGTACGACCCGTTTATCTTCTGGAGGAAGCTGCATGTAATTTCCGTAAAGGTTGGAAAGATATTCTACGTAATTGGAAGGAACCGGATATAGTTCTCCTTCAAATTCTTTCATGACGGGAGTCATGAACTGTTTACGGTCAATTTTTTCTCTCGGACCGCATCCCCACATGATGCAGCAGACTGTCTCACCTCCGTCAAACGGAAAACTTTTTGAAACATCGTCGATCATGCGGCACAGTGTCAGCATCGGTACGGGCGCGAACAGTGCTTTTGCAGCCGGCTTCAGCGCCGCCTTGAGTCTGCTTTTTCCCTCACCGCTCTGAGACATTTTTAACGTGAGAATATGTCTCAGAATATGTGCTTTTCTGCAGGCAGACGCACATGCACGCGGATCGTCCGAGTTGCCGTCCATCGGCAGAATATCGATCCAAATGTGCCTGACATTGTAACGGTCGTCGAAGTAATCGACACTTATATCCGTGCGTGTATCTACCAGCTTCATGAACGGAAAATTCATGCTGCCGTCTTTCCAGCTGACGACCTTCACATAATCCGGAAGAAAATCCAGGTTTACCTCTCCGTTCAACAATCTGTCATAGTCCGGACGCGGCATGAACACGTCAATATCATCATCCCAGGGAATAAATCCCTGATGTCTTATGCTTCCGAGCATAGTTCCGCCGCAAAGAGTGTAATACAGACCGTTTTTCCGGCAAATGCCGTCAAATTCTCTCAAGAGGTCGTTTTCCGTCTTTTTTATCCCATCGATATCAAGCGGAATCATCCCTTTCCTTTTATTGTCTGATTTTCTGCTCGGGACAGGTTTTGCCGCACCCTTCTCACCGGGTGTAACTGCGCTCTTCCGATCCGTCTTGATATTTAAAATCCGGTTTCTGAAAGACCATATTTTCCGGTATAATTCATAATCCCGAAGGAGAATCCTTATCGCAAGATGATCTCTCGCCGGAGCATAGGGATCACTCAGGACTGTTTTACTGTATTTTTTTATGAAGCCGATTATGTCGTTTTTAAGATCATCATAACCTTCCGCATCCTCGAGCTGATTGAGAGTGCTGAATCTGGAATATACACGACGCCTGATTACGGCATCTTTCAAATCAGGGTAGACTTCCAGTACACCTTTTGCCATCATGTCTGTCGTCTTAAGCAGATCTATTTTATGCGGGTTGAAAGAACCGTTAACAATCGAGTCGGGCCGATATACATAATTATATGTAGATCTGTATCCTACTGCTATATTTCCGGCCTTCATCATTAGCGCGTACGTAGTGGCAATATCCTCGAAGCAAAGGCCTTTCGGGTATCTTATGTCATCAAAAAGCCCTTTTTTATATATTTTGCCCCATGCGGATGTATCGATGACATCGTGATAAAGCATTCGTTTTATACAGGTCTCATCATCCAGGCATTCTTCGCCGCTTACTCCGTTATCACGGATCCGGCCATCGGGAAAAATTACTCTGTGCTGTGTTATACCCATGTCCGTCCCGAATTGCCGGACGAGAGACACAAGATATTCTATATGATCCGAATCGACCCAGTCGTCTGGGTCGATAAAGATGATCCATTCACCGGCAGCTTTTTCAAGACCGAAATTTCTTGCATCAGAAAGGCCGCCGTTTTTCTTGTGATAAACGGCGACTTGCTCATATTCCGTGTAGCTGTCACAGAGACGGCTGCATGATTCGCCGGACCCGTCATCTACGATGATGATTTCAAAGTCTTTGTAAGTCTGTCTGAACAGGCTTTCCATGCAGCTCGGCAGATATTCTTCAATATTGTAGACCGGAAGAATAACAGAGACATTTGTAATAGGCATTATATCCTCCTGGATATTGTTGCGGCTCGTCAAAAACTGTTTTCATATTTTTTATGAAAGAATTTCGCCTGCAGGAATGCGGAACCCTTCTTGAGCCAGTTCACTTTTTCTGTGCTGATACAGGGCAGTTCCTTAATGTCACCTTCCGTGATCACGCCCGACTTCAGCTGGTAATCTAACCAGACATTAAAGATAATTTCCGCAACGCGTCCGAGAAACCTGCCCTGATAAAAACTGTATTCAGGCATGTCAGACCATTTTTCCAGTTCTGCAAGAATTGCAAAAAGCCATTTACAGTATTTATTGAGAAGATGTCTCTCCATGATCATCATATTGAACATATGACCGTTCGTTCGAGCCAGGACCTCATCAAATGAATCAAGATATTCAGGGCATAGTTGTTCGATAATTTTTCTCGTCTCATCAAGATGCTCTGCGTAATGTGTGTGCGCGTAATGTGAATAAAGGGTTTCGATAAAGTATTCTCGTTTCTCGGGAACGATTATTTTGTAGTGGTCTGTAAGAATGCGTGCCTGTCTCTCCGTCAGAACCCTCTCGGAGAGAATATCCTCTATATCATTGCGTTTGACTATATAGCGATATCGTGTAAAGTATCTGCGATAGTGAACAATCCCGAGATAATCTGCCTTGATATGCTTCCAGGCCCAATAGAGACCCGTTAGTTCGCAGTATTGAGGATTTTTTTCAGATATGTTGTCTCCTGTAGAGTCCTTAATATAGCCGAAGTCTCTGAGCTTTCCCGTTGCCGGATCAGGTATGGAGGCACCGACATGTATCGGTAAGTACATGCTGTCA
>CAMYVI010000288.1 GCA_947302185.1 uncultured Lachnospiraceae bacterium | reverse complement strand
TTATACCGAAAAATTGCGTCTTTTCAACATTATTTACGGAAGTCTGTTTCCGGCTTCCGTTAATATTAATATACTTCATAAAACAGCCCCCTTTCTGAAAGAAATAACGGCCGCAGACTTATGGCGCGGCAATGAAAACTGTATGTATCCAGTATATTTTGAAACCACACAGAATTCAACTTGAATCCGCATTTACATATGATATACTAAGGACACCTTTTTTCGACAATCATTCACATAATTTTATAACATGACGGAGATTATTACTGTGCTGAAAAGAGAACCGATAATCGATAAATACAGCATCTTGCCGATACTGTTTGTCCTCCTGATTTTTATAAGTACTCATACTTGTTTTGCAATGAAATCCGTGGCCGGCGTGAATGCTTCCGGCGGAAGGAACCGCTCGCTCTCTGTAGACCCCACCGGGTCCGTTGAAGGGTATTCCGCAGTCCTTTATAATAACACCAACGGCCTTCCCACTTCGGAAGCGAACGCAATAGCCGAAACGAAAGAAGGTTTTATCTGGATCGGCAGTTATGGCGGACTGATACGATATGACGGACATTCTTTTGTCCGCCTTGATTCCACTACAGGCGTCGCAAGTGTTGTCTACCTTTACACGGACAGCAAAGATCGTCTCTGGATCGGAACAAATGACAGCGGTGTTTTCATGATGTACCGGGATGAACTCCTTAAATGGGGAAAAGCCGAAGGCCTGAAATCTTCCTATGTTTATTCAATCGCGGAAGACCGCAGAGGAAACATGTATATCGCGACCAATGAAGGCCTCATGATCATTGACCCGTCCATGGAGCTCCGCAATTTCGGGGATCCCAGAGTAGATGACGCATACATACGCTCTCTGAGGAAGAGCAACGACGGATACATCTACGGCATTGACGTAGACGGAAATATCTTCACCATACTGGATGGGAAGATAGATACTTATCTCGATTCCGATACATCTCCCGTAAAAGGCGTCATGAGTATTCTCCCTGACACGGACAATCTCGGTTATGTATATCTCGGTACCGATACTTCCCATGTTTATTACGGAAACCTGAAGAACGGTTTCAGCGATATGGAGACATATGATATCTCCCCCATCACGTATGTGGAAAACTTTGAAAAAATAGACGGAAAGCTCTGGATCTGCGGCGGAAACGGAATCGGCACAGTTTGGGACGGCAACTTTTATAAGCTGGACAATGTTCCGATGAATAATTCCGTCGGGCACGCAATGACGGATTACGAGGGAAATCTCTGGTTCACATCCACCCGCCAGGGTGTTATGAAGATTACTCCGAATCAGTTCTCTAACCTCTATGAACGGTACGGTCTGCCCGCAACCGTTGTCAACAGCACATGTCTTTACAATGACATGCTTTTCGTAGGAACAGATAACGGCCTTACAGTACTGGATGACGAAGGTCCTTTATCAGAACTTCCGCTGACAAAGGCAGAGACTGCTTCCGGAGTTCCGATCGAAGCAACGGATTTATTCGAGCTGCTTGGCGGATGTCGAATTCGCTCCGTCATACGTGATTCGCAAAATAATCTCTGGATTTCTTCCTGGAGAAAAATCGGGCTCCTGCGCTATGACGGAAATAAAGCCACTGTCTTTACCGAGGAAGACGGTCTTCTGTCCGACCGCGTCAGAACGGTCTGTGAGAGACGGGACGGTTCACTTTTGGTGGTCAGCACAGGCGGTGTCAGTATCATCGAAGGAGACCGTGTAGTGAAAAGCTACGGGGAAAAAGACGGCGTCATAAATGCTGAGAGTCTGACAGTAGCCGAAGGGATGAACGGAGATATAATCCTCGGCACGGACGGCGGCGGCCTGTATATCATATCCGAAAACGGCGTGCAGAATCTCAATACCAAAGATGGTCTCTCATCGGAAATCATTATGCGCATAAAAAGAGACCCCATCAGAGATCTGTTCTGGATCGTTACAAGTAATTCAATCGCCTACATGACTGCTGACTATAAAATTACTACGATCACGAACTTTCCGTATTCGAACAACTTCGATATTTACGAGAACAAAGTCGGCGATCTCTGGGTCTTCAGCAGCAACGGAATTTATGTAACACCGGCAGAAGAAATGCTGGACAATAAAAATCTGAACCCGGTTTACTACGGTATTTTCAACGGTCTCCCATGTATCCCGACAGCCAATTCTTACAGCTATCTCGACGATAACGGAAACCTTTACATGGCAGGCAGCACGGGTGTCGGAAAAGTCAATATCGACGATACGCACGGAAATGTCAACACTCTCAAGGTAGCGGTACCCTATATAGATGCGGACGGTATACGGATGTATCCGGACAACAGCGGAAAATTTACGGTATCCTCCCACGTACGCAGGCTGACAATTTACAGCTTTGTCTATAATTACTCACTGAGCAATCCGCTGGTATCATACCAGCTTAACGGTTTTGACAAGAAGAGCATCACAGTCAACCGCAGCGAACTGGTACCGATCGATTATACGAATCTCCCCGGCGGAACATACTATTTTACCGTCAAGCTCATGGATGCCATGGGCAGGGGCAACAGATCTTTTGCCATACAGATCACGAAAGAGAAGGCCTTTTACGAGTATCCGTGGTTCTATGCAGTAATGGGTCTTTTAGTGCTCGCCTGTGTCGTAGCAGGAGTGAGAATGTATGTTGCCAGAAGAATGCATCTGCTTGAGCTGAAGCATCAGGCGGAAGCTGAGAGGGAGCGTCTCGTTACGGAGCTGAAGATGGCAACTCAGATTCAGGAAAGCATGCTGCCCAACACGTTCCCGGCTTATCCGGACCGGAAAGAATTCGATATCTACGCGTCGATGGAACCGGCCAGAGAAGTCGGCGGCGACTTCTACGATTTCTATCTGATCGATGATGATCATCTCGGTATAGTGATTGCAGACGTCAGCGGCAAGGGAGTTCCCGCATCTCTCTTTATGATGAGAGCGAAAACGATCGTTCAGAGTTACGCGATGCTCGGCATAACGGCAGGGGAGATCCTCAGCCGGACAAATGAAAGCCTCTGTAACAGCAACGACATGGAAATGTTCGTAACCGCCTGGGTCGGAGTGCTCGAAATCAGTACCGGAATAATTACAGCGGCCAACGCAGGACATGAATACCCGATGATTTACCGCTCTGCGGAAGATACATATACCATGCTGAAAGACAAACACGGATTTGTCATGGGCGGTCTGGAAGGAATGTTCTACAAAGAATATAAGATAGAGCTTCACCCGGGTGATAAGCTCTTCCTCTATACGGACGGAGTACCGGAAGCTACCGACAGCAACAATGAGCTCTTCGGGGCGAACCGCATGCTGGAGGCACTGAATGCGAAGACGCGCGTAATGCCCAAAGAGGTTCTTGGCAATGTCCGGGAGTCGGTCACCGTGTTCGTCGGCTCCGCAGAACAGTTCGATGATCTGACGATGCTCTGCCTGGAATATCGCGGACCGAGCACCTCTGCAGAGGGATGAGACCGGCATCTGAGGTAAATCAGCTCCAGACTTGCGTACCAGACCGGCACAAGATTCAGAACACCATCATCTGACGTAAAAAATCAAAGA
>CAMYVI010000287.1 GCA_947302185.1 uncultured Lachnospiraceae bacterium | reverse complement strand
CTATGTAACCTTTTGGGAAGGGTTCGGTGTCGGGGTTGCTCAGAGGGGTTTCAAGCACTTTATAGACTGTGAACACACAGGGGGATGAGGGAGTTTTTCTCTCCCAGTCCTTTATACGCACCTCGCCTTTGCAGAGCGTAACGAGGTTGCCGTTCGCGTCCGCGTAGGACTGCGTGTGCTCAAAGGCGATATCGGGCATCGGGTAGTCCGCGGCGAATTCCTCTTTAGTCATTCCCTGCGGCAGCACGGTGCCTCTCCTGTTTTCGAGCATCCAGAGAGCAAGTTTTTCGCGCATCTCACGCTCTGATATCACTTCACTTATCATTTGTTTATACCGAGCTCTTCGCAGACCTCTTTAACGATGTCTTCCATTTCATCCATGTGCTTTTCCATCTCAGAAACGAGCTTTAACTGTGTGCGTGCGCGCACAAGATTGTGCTCGGGATAGGATGTTTTGAAATAGGTATCGCCGTTGAGATAATCGCCGAGGAATCTCATTCCGCATTCAAGAGTCATCAGCTTGCCGGAATAGGCAAGGCACTCAATCTCTTTTGCGGTCAGGGATGAGCCCGCTTCGGAGAGATATCCCTCGGTGTATGCCCTGAAATACTCAAGGCTGAGATTCACTTTGCTCAGGTCCTTTTCATCCTCGTCAGCGGTATTCGCGCCGAAACGTATGCTGTCTCCGAAATCGTAGAGCGAAAGGCCGGGCATAACGGTGTCAAGGTCGATGGCGCATATGCCCTCGCCCGTCTCATCATCAAACATAACATTATTGAGCTTTGTATCGTTATGAGTTACACGCAAGGGCAGCTCACCCTTATCTATAAGCTCGATAAATCTGCCGCAGTCCTCCTGCCTTGCGAGAACAAAAGCTATTTCGTCCCTGCAGGTATCGGCTCTGCCCGAAAGATTATTATCAATAGCCGCTTTGAAATCTGCAAATCTTGAAACGGTGTTATGGAAATTCGGAATTGTTTCAACGAGCGAGTCGATGGGGTAATCCGCGAGCATACACTGAAATCTCCCGAAAGCCTTCGCCGCTTTGCGGAAAAGGTCCGGGCCTGTCACTCTCTGCTCGGAATGCGCGCCGTAGATATAGTTAAAGCAGCGCCAGAATCTGCCTTCGCCGTCAATATAATAGGGCTTGCCGTCCTTTGCAGGAAAGGCATAGAGACACTCGCGCTCGGGATCTCCGCCGTTTTTTATGACCTTAAGCTCCGCGTTCGGATAGACCGCTTCCGCATCTCTTGAACACTCGATCGAAACGATCGGATCCGCGTCTCCGTGAATCAAAAGGACCGGTTTTTCAAAATTCTTCTGTATTCGGCTAACATCTATACTTATTGCTGCTTTATCATATTCATCCGACAATTCCAGTCCGAAGACCGTGGTGACTCCGCTCTTCAGTCTCTGCTCGGCATCTCCCGGAATATTAAATGCCGGATACCATAAAATAAGCCCCTTAACATCTTCTGTTCTGCGGCAGCCGACAATTGCCGACACAAGGCCACCCTGGCTTTCGCCCTGAAGAAACAGAGATTCTTTCATTACATAAGGAAGCGCGAGAACAGCATCAATCACCGCATCCAGATCTTCCGCTTCGGTCAGGACTGTCATATCCGCCATTGTCCCGTCGCTTAGCGATCCTGTCCCGCCGCCGCAGAAATCAAAGAAAACACATACGATGCCGTTCTCCGCAAATCCGGGCCCATGATGCATGAGTTCGCGATAATCGGCGCCGAAACCGTGAGAAAAAATAACAGCAGGGTATTCCGTTCCTTCTTCGGAGGGTCTGAAAATGATGCCCCTGATCACCTGTCCCCTTCTGTTCCGTAATTCAAATTCCTCCTGAACTATACTTTTCTCTTTCATCTTTCATAAAAGTACTGACTCCTGCTCCGGCGGCAAGCCGCTTACCGTCATCACGGCAGCCTGTTACCGGCGGCTCTGTAGAGTTCATACCATTCCTTTCTTGTCAGTTTAATGTCTGCTGCTTTAGATGCGCTTACAATGCGCTCCGGTCTGGTCGTACCGGTTATGACCTGCATTTTTGCGGGATACCGTAAAATCCATGCGTAAGCGATTGTATCATTGTTGACATGATACCTGTCTGCCAGTTCGTTCAGCTTTTCATTCAACTCCGGATAGTCAGGATGTCCGAGGAATACTCCGCCGAAATACCCGATCTGAAGCGGTGACCATACCTGAACGGCCATATCTTTTCTGCGGCAGTATTCCAGTGTTCCGCCATCACGCATGACAGCCGGGTCATCTTCCATGTCAACATTGAGTCCGGCGTCAATCAGCGGAGTGTGGACTACGCTCATCTGCAGCTGGTCTGCCCAAAGCTTAAAAGATACTTTGGACTTTAACAACTCCATCTGGAACGGATTCTGGTTGGATACGCCGAAGTGTCTGACTTTACCTGCCTCATATAACTGAGAGAACGCCTCCTCGACCTCTTCCGGTTCCATCAGAGCATCGGGTCTGTGCAGCAGCAGGGAATCAATGTAATCTGTCTTCAGTCTTGAAAGGATACCGTCCACCGAACTCAGAATATGCTCTTTGGAAAAATCGAAAAAACCGTCACGTATACCGCACTTGCTCTGTATGAACATCTTATCACGAAGACCGGGCTGTTTCTCCAGAAGGCCGCCGAAAACCTCCTCGCTTTTCCCGCCGCCGTAAATGTCCGCATGGTCAAAAAAATTGATTCCGCACTCCAAAGCCGTATGAACAAACTCATCGGCTTCCGTAGGATTCATATCGGCGATACGCATCGTACCGATTCCGATAACGGAAACAGAGTCTTCACGCTCTTTGATATCAATGTATTTCATATACTACCTCCTGCTCAAGATTCATAACAACAGCACAAAACGACAGACATCGAAACAAAATGCCCCGATACTATCAGCTATTATTACCAGTATATTTTTATTTTAGTAAAAATTCAACATACTGCATATAAAACATGAACCATGTCAAATAGTATTCTGTGCGTGAATGTGCATGGTATTCACTCAGAATCCCCATTGACATAATAGGAAATAGATGCTACTTTTGTGTCACTGTTCAACCACGTCAGATTCTGCTGTCAGGATAGGGTTAGCCCTGCTCCTTCAAGAACGCCCCGGCGAATACGGGAGAAAGGAAAAACAGTCATCAGCAGCGGTGACTGTAATACAATTATAGTATGAAAAGAGTTTTAACCATACAGGATATCTCATGCCTGGGAAAATGTTCCCTCACTATAGCTCTGCCGGTCATATCGGCTCTGGGATCAGAAACCGTCATTCTGCCGACCGCAGTCCTGTCTACCCACACAATGTTCAGGAACTTCACCTGCAAAGACCTGTCCGATCAGATTGAACCGATAACGTCGCACTGGAAATCGGAAAATGTGGAGTTCGACGCCATCTACACCGGATATCTCGGCACGATCAGCCAGATCGACCAGGTAAGAAATATTTTCCGGGAATTCAGAAATGACAAAAACATAATCATCGTCGACCCGGTCATGGCCGATAACGGGAAGCTTTACCCTGCATTTGACATGAATTACGTAAAGAAAAACACCGAACTGTGCGCGGATGCGGACATCATCATGCCCAA
>CAMYVI010000286.1 GCA_947302185.1 uncultured Lachnospiraceae bacterium | reverse complement strand
AAAATATGATGATAGTAATAGAGATCCAGAAGAAAGAAAGTCCATAAATCATTGTAGAAATTCCGATTATAAATATTTTATCATTTATGTTTCAGGGTATAATTACGATTTTGGCGAGCAAAATGCTTATGAGGGAAATTCAGTAAGTTAATAATATATATAAAATATACAATATATAGATAGCACTTCAAGATGAATTGACGAAAAAGGAAGGAACTTCCATATTTAATTCTTACTTTGAGCGTATAGGATTATTACTTTTTTTTGTCGGTTGTGCCTTTGTTAGTATTATAGTATGGGTATGTAATTGGATTTGTTGGTGTCATAAATGTTGTTGTTGTGATTTTCTTCATAATATATTAAATAAAAGATTAATATGGTGGACATGTCTTTTACTTTTATCAGGTATTCTTGCTTGTTGTATTTCGGCCTTTGTATCAGTTAATCGATTCGGTTTTGCATTAGAAGGTGCATTATGTGCTATAAATAGATTATATTATGATATTATTAATGGACAATTAAAAGAAGCGAAGCCAAAATGGGAAGGATTTGATAATATAACAAAAATAATTGATGAGTTTATTAAATTTGATAGTAATGTAATGAATAATATAACTTTATACAAACAATTTGAAAATGGTTGTACCATGATTAATTCAGAACAAACAAATATTTATCAAGCATCGGGAATTTTTCAAGATAATTTTAGAACGCCTCGGCGTACAGCGCCGCTCCGCGCCATATATTTACAGGTAGTGTATGAACAGCCCGCTCCGCAGCTTCGGCTCGAACCAGGTGGATTTCGGCGGCATGATCTTCCCGGCATCCGCTATGTCCATGAGATCGTCCGTCGTCGTCGGGTACATTGCAAACGCTGCCGCCGCACCGCCGTCGACCAGGCGGACAAGCTCACCAAGCCCCCGGATCCCGCCGATAAATGAAATTCTTGTATCTGTCCGCGGATCGCCTATCTGAAGAATCGGCGCAAGCAGATTTTCCTGAAGGATCGTGACATCGAGCCGGCCTACCGGATCCGCTTCATCGAACGTGCCTTCTCTGGCAGTCAGTCTGTACCATTTCCCGTCAAGATAGAGGCTGAACGTATGCTTGCTGACCGGCCGGCAGACGGAAAGTGTCTCCTCGTCAAAGACCTCATGATCCTTCCGCATGACCGGCAGTTCGCTGATCTCGAAGGAGTCTTCACAGGCCTTCAGGAAGGACTCCGGATCCATCCCGTTCAGGTCTTTCACCACCCGGTTATAATCAAAGATCCTGAGCTCTTCGACCGGGAACAGGACCGAAAGAAAGAAATTGAACTCTTCCGTTCCGTCATAATCCGGATGCTCCGCTCTTCTCTTCTCCCCCACACGGACCGCGGAGGCAGATCTGTGATGTCCGTCCGCGATGTAAAAGGAAGGGACATGACTAAGTTTCACCTGAATATCCGACTCCACAGAATCATCGTCGATCACCCACACAGTATGGCGGATCCCGTCAGACGATGTGAAATCGTAAAGCGGCGCATGTGCTTTCATCCAGTCTCCGGTAATGGACCGAAGACCGATCGTGTCCCGGAAAGTCAAAAAGATGGGGCCTGTGTTCGCATTCAATGTATCGACATGACGGATACGGTCCTCCTCCTTATCCGCCCGGGTCAGTTCATGCTTTTTGATGACATTATTTTTATAATCTTCAATCGATTCGCAGCCGAAGAGTCCGGCCTGCTCACTGCCATCAATGATCTTCCTTTAAATTTAATAGACCGGCGAGATATCAATGACATTTCCATAATCAGCGAGCATCCGCTCCAGGTTCTCGGCGGCTTTCTCATAGACTCTCCTGTCGTAGATCCCTACGGACGGGTCGAGATCGACCTCTCCTCTGTCCACATGCAGAAAAGACCACGGATGACCCTTTACCATTTCGCGGGCTTCCGTACTGCTCATGACGTCATACGGAAGCGCGGCAACTTCACTCACATATTCTTTCGCCGGTCTTACGGCTCTGAAAGGTCTGAAAACAGCCATTTCTTATCCTTCCTAATTCAGGAACGCACAGGCGTTCCACTTTTCGCATTCCTCTCAATACCCAAATCACGGGAATTCTGCTTCAGAGATTAACACGGGGCATTCAGCCCCTGATCCCGCTCTTTACGTGCGGCATATCAGGATATGAACGCCCCGTCTCCTCTTTATCGTCAGTTCCCTGCGGGACTTCCGACAGCTATATCCTGTTTTGACTTATTTCAGGATTCCGCCCGTCTCAGTGGGCAGCAGCGAACTCCTTCATGTACTCGACGAGCGCTTCCACACCCTCCTTCGGCATCGCGTTGTAAATTGAAGCGCGCATGCCTCCGACCAGTCTGTGGCCTTTCAGGTTGGAGAATCCGTGCGCCGCCTGTCCCTTGACAAATTCAGCGTCGAGTGCTTCGTCTCCTGTGCAGAATGTCACGTTCATGAGGGAACGGTCTTCCTTCGCAGCCGCAGCCTTATAGAAATTCTGGGAATCCAGATAATCATAAAGGATCGCGGCTTTCTCCTCGTTCCGTTTTTTCATTTCCGCAAGACCGCCCTGCTCCATCAGATAATCCGTCACAAGCTTGACAAAATAGATCGGGAAGCAGGGAGGCGTATTGATCATGGACCGTTTCTCCGCATTCAGCGCGTAATCCCAGATCATCGGCGTGATGGGCATCGCGTTTCCGATCAGATCCTCGCGGACGATCACGATCGCAAGACCGGCAGGCGCAAGGTTCTTCTGAACGCCGGCATAAATCATGCCGAACTTCGATACGTCTACCGGCTCGGACAGGATGCTGGAGGACATATCCGCTATGAGCGGAACATTTCCGGTCTCGGGAATATAGTGATAAACCGTGCCGAATATAGTATTGTTCCAGCAGACATGGACATAATCCGCATCTGCGGAAAGATTAAGCTCTTCCTGTTTCGGAATCCGGCTGAAGTTCTCTGACTTTGTCGACGCGGCTTCCCGGGCATCCTTCAGGTACTTTTTGCCTTCCTTGAGCGCGGTGCCGGAGAAATTTCCGCTCACGATATAATCAGCGATTCCGGACTTGTTTCCGAGATTCATGGGCAGAGAAGCAAACACGCCGCTCGCGCCGCCCTGCAGAAACAGGACCTTATAGTTATCAGGGATTCCCATAATTTTCCGCAGATTCTCTTCCGCGGCGTTGATGATGTCATCAAACACTTTGGATCTGTGGCTCATCTCCAGAACGGACATACCTGAGCCGCCGCAGTTCAGAAGTTCTTTCTGTGCCCTCAGCAGTACCGGTTCCTGCAGGATCGATGGCCCTGCAGAAAAATTATAGATTCTTCCTTCAATCATCGTTAAAGCCTCCTTAGTAAGTGTTCCTTCATATATCAAATCCATATTATAGGACACACTGTGCTCTATTGGCAAGAATAAAAAAACAGCGGATCCGAAGTCCCCCGGAATCTCCGGATCCGCCCGCTGCGAACCCCTCACTTTTCATTCCGACAATATTTCGGAACTATTCGCAGCACAGACTATAGGAACAGCGCGGCACCATATGAGATCAGAAGTTCTCAAACGGATATGCGCTTTAATCACTGACGCAGAATTCTTTCACTTCACAAAAAGT
>CAMYVI010000285.1 GCA_947302185.1 uncultured Lachnospiraceae bacterium | reverse complement strand
ATCTGCCGGGATTTCTAATAATCTCGGCAATAGAAAGAAATCCCTCCGTCTTCATAAGAGCCAGTCCCTGCGTCTCATCACCGAGGACCACCAGCTGGTCACCGGCTTTGAGATTGAATATCTTTCTGGCCTTTGCCGGTATGACGATCTGCCCCTTTTCGCCGATCGTCACCACGCCGAACAGATGCTTCCCTTTCGGCGGAACACTGACATTCAGATTTTTGTCCGGTTCAAAATTGGCAAGATCATCCAATGACACACCGAACGTCTCCGCCAGAAGCCGGCTTTTTTCAAGGTCGGGCATCGTCTCGCCGGATTCCCACTTGGCAACCGCCTGTCTCGAGACACCGACCTTCTCCGCGACGTCTTCCTGGGTCAGGTTGTTAAGTTTCCGAAGCTGCAGCAGATTATCCTTGAACATTTTTCTTCTCCTTTTCCTTCCCGATACCGAGCACTGCCCAGCGGAAAAACGGGATTCTTGAAATCACGGCATATAACACGTAACCCGCAAGGAATCCGCAGATCAGGGTCAGCAGGTATGCTGCCGGTGCCGGCATGATTCTCTTCTTTGCCACGTAAAGCGCAAATATCGATATCCCCAGATAATGGAACACATACAGGCCGAAGCTTCTACTTCCCATCCAACGTGTGAACCGGTTCTCAAAGTCCCCGTACTTTGCCATTCCTCCCAGAACCGCCAGACACATGAACCAGCAGTAGAATGTGAAAAGCGGTGTGCGGTTGACAGGCGCGATTGCGTAATTCTCCCCGAAATACACGATGCAGAATGCGATTCCAAGAATACAAGCTATAAATAAAAGTGGCAGGAACCATTTTTTTAGTAGTTCGATCACCTCATCGTGAGAGAACACGTAGTATCCGAGGAAAAACATGAACGCATAAAGTCCGAAACGATAAACCGCAATGATCGGTGTGTTCAGGATCTGTGCAAATGCCCAGCATGCCGCTGTCATAGCCACAAGCACCTGCATGTTGGTCTTTCCGCCTGCCTTCCACAGCCTTTCTTTCTCGATCCTGCGAACAGGGATCAGGATCATTGAGAGCAGCCACAGGACCTGAATATACCAGAGGGCTCCGGTGCCGGAGAGCATCATAATGCCGAAAAGCGCTGCTTTAGGGACATGTCCCAGCGTCTCGAACGCACCGCCGATTGCCATATTCACATAGCCCTGAATGAACTGGAAAGCAGCGAGGCCGATCGTGGAGGGCACCAGATACCGTCTTGTACAACAGCGAATAAACTCTTTTTCGCTGCGAGTATTCAAGCTATACCTTGCGCACATGCCCGACACTATGAAGAGGATCGACATGAACCACGGGTAAACTGCATACATGTAGAGATCGACATACAGCGGATCTGCATCTGTGATCCGACCGACCACGCCGAGGATTCCCTCCGCATTGTACATATAGACCACGTGATAAATAACGACAAGCACGACTGTGATCCATCTTATATTATCTAAGTAGGATTTTCTCATACATATACCACCTTTGCAATTATTCTTAACATGATTGTATCGCGGTATATGTAAACTTTCCACCAACCAAACTTGTCATATAATACCTACTTTTGTTAAGAACGGTTGCATCCGGGTCAACGTCCACCGTGGCTATTTTTGAACTTCAGCACGATGTCACAGGTGTCAGGCGTGGCTGCTTATGAACTTCAGCACAATGTCATAAAAATCCTTGCTCTCCTCAAAAGCCCCGTGGCCCAGTCCCTTAAAGACATACAGCTCACTTCCGGCGATTCCGCTGTGGAGCTCGTCCGCGGCATTTATACCTACCGTCTTGTCCTCATCTCCCGCCATAATAAGTGTTGGACATTCAATCTTTGACAGTTCATCCCTCGCGTCAAACTCAAGAATCGCTTCAGCGTTCCGATAAAAGCGCTCATAATTCTTTGGCTTCGTGAATCTTGCAATGACCGGGAAAAGCCTGCGGTTCTTATCGAGGTATGCATCAGAATACATTTTCTCCGCTGTATCGACCATCAGCAAAGTATGGTCTCCTTTCTGTGCCATCCCGATCCAGCTTGATACAGTCTCCTTCACTGTGTCGTTTGCCCAGGGCGAAGTTACCGCGAGCACCAGACGGTCAACGAGCTCAGGATGATCGATCGCCATATACTGCGCGATCATGCCTCCCTGGGAGACACCCATCACGCAGGCTTTCTCAATACCCAGCTTCCTCATGGCTGTGACCTGATCCTCGGCCATCTGCCTGATTGTGTAGCCTTTCGGCATCTTATTCTTTCTACTGAACATATACACAGTAAACTCTTTAAAATACTTCCTGTACTGAGAACCCAGAATAAAAGCCTTACCCTTTACCGTGGCCAGTCCGTCAGACAGTCCGGGCAGGACCACAAAAACTCTTTTGCCGCTCCCGAAAGAGACATAATACATATCCGTGCTGCCCAGATTTACAGACCCGTTCTTAGAATCGAAACTCATCTCACATGCCTCCTAAGTTGTATTGATAAAAAGCAGCCTCGTTCCCGATTCAGACTAATCAGATGCCGGCAAGCTAAAAGTTCATTTCATTATATAAATAAGAATACCAAGAGCCCCCTGCGTCTGCAAGATACACTCATTGTTAATACACAGATCTCCCGCCTCTCACGAGATACCTCCTAAATGGCATAAAGCAAGGGAGCCGCCTGAATCAGGCAGCCCCCTCCGGCATTGATCGCAGCGCACCTAAGATGGCGGGTTATTATGCGGCAGCACATAGAAGCGATCCTCCTCGATTGCCTCCCATACCTGCTCGGCATGACCCTCCCTTTATTTGCGTCCGGTCTCCATGAACGTTGTCTTGTCATACCATGCCGGCAGGATCTTCTTCATGAGCTTGTCAGCGTCCACATCCTCCAGCTTCTGGAGCGCCGTGATCAGCAGATTGTTCTCTGCGTACGCGCCGCCGACGATTGTCTGAACAGGGATGCAGCCCCACGGGTCATCCTTGCTGGAGTTGATCTCAAGCTTTGTGATGTAGCCCGGTGTCCATGCGTCATACGTGTAATTTACGATGTTCCTGATCAGGCAGGTATTCGCGAATCTCCACACACCGTTCTCATCCGGCAGACGGTCGAAGTGGAAGTAATATCCGCTGCCCGCTGTCTTCTTGCCCGGAGCGGGTGCCTGGAACAGAATGTGTGTGAGCGGGTGATTGTAGCTGCCGAGTTCCATCTCGATCTTCACGATCTGAGCGCCTCTTCTCACAACGCCGACTTCAACTTTCGTCCCGTTCTTTCTGATGACAAATTCAGCGTCAAGCTTTTTCGGAATCGCGGAATTGTCGCGTCCGAGCTGGGTCGCCATCTCAGCGCCCTGTCCGCCGAGGAGCAGACTGATCGGATACATGCCGAGCTGTCCCTTATATGTGCAGTAAATACCGAGAATCGTCTCATAATAGTTATCCGCAAATGTCGGATCCTTGATATGGCACACCGAAAGCGTTACGACAGGAACCGAGAACGGCTCGAGCGGCTCCGGCAGAAGTTCGCGAATTACATCCGGATGTGTGAGGAACGCAAGGTATACGCCTTCCTGTCCGCGCATATCGGAGATCTTCGCAAAGTTCTTCACCTCATCGTCAGAGAGTAC
>CAMYVI010000284.1 GCA_947302185.1 uncultured Lachnospiraceae bacterium | reverse complement strand
CCGTTATCGGACGGGCGTGAGAGGAGCATGTATTTTCCGTTGATCTTTCTCGGAAACAGCACCGCGTTCCGGTTAAACGGAAGGAACGGATTCTCGAGCCTGACAAATTTCTCGAAATCCTTCGTCTTCGCCATTCCGATTGCCGCGCCGTACATATCCTGGCACCAGATCAGATAATACGTATCCTCCACCTTGACTAGTCTCGGATCATAAGCGTATCTCGGCATGAAATCATTGCCGTTCTCGTCAACAAAACGAATTTTTTCTTCGTCAAATGTCCAACTGATCGCATCACTGCTTCTGCCCAGATAGATTGCCGGTATGCCGTTTGGCTGTTCGCCGCGGAAGACGCCGATAAATTCACCCTCATAAGGCATAACTGCGCTGTTAAAAATTCTGGCCACGCCTTTGACCGGGTTCCTTCCGATGATCGGGTTCTGAGTACACCGCCAGATCGGAGCGCATTTGAATTCTTCAGTCGGCTTCTCCTCCCATGGGATGTTGGGGAGAGACGAACAACCGAGAATCTTATATTTTCCCATATTCACCTCTTTCCGGGACGCTCACTCTTCGATGTGCTCGAGTCCCTGATTGATGATTGTGTTGACATGGTCATCGGCAAGGGAATACATGATCTGCTTGCCGTCTCTCCGGCTCTTCACGAGCTTTGCATTCTTAAGAATGCGGAGCTGGTGAGAAATCGCCGACTGCGTCATATTGAGTAACTCCGCAAGGTCGCAGACGCAGATTTCCTCCTCAAAGAGCGCGAAGAGGATACGGATGCGCGTCGAATCTCCGAACACCTTGAAGAGCTCTGCCAGATCGTAAAGTTCGTCTTCGGCCGGCATGTGTTCGCGCACGAGCTGCACCCGTTCCGCGTGGACTTCCGTGAGGTCACAGTGTTCTACATCATTGATAGCCATAGTTGTCTCCTGTCTCTTTTTCATATGAATATCTATTCATATGTATGATATCAAAGTGTTTTTTTGCAGTCAACCAATTGTCGGGGACGGTTCTTGACAGTTTGGGACGGTTCTTAGCTGTTAAGAACCGTCCCTATCGTGCTCCTAACCTGCTACCGCTTCCTCCCTGCCACGTATCTCGCAATCACATTCCGATCATCCCCGATGTGGATAAGCCTCTCTATCCTCTCCTCCGGGCTGAGTCTGTCGACCGGCACACTCAGAGAACTGTCATCGAACACGACCGCATCGAACTCATACCCCGGTTCGAAGCAGCCGACCTTCCCGAAGAACTGTCCGCCGCCCATCGTTCCGAGATAAAAAGCCTCGGAAACCGTAAGGAAATCATCCTGCTTGCCGGAAAGAAGCCACTGCAGCTTGGACATATAGATAGCGTCCGACATTGCTCTCAGAATACTGATACTGCATCCCCCCGCTATATCGGAACCCAGCGCGACCTTCACACCTGCCCGCATCATCTTTCTGAGCGGTGAGAAGCCCGCGGCAACATTTCCGTGAGATTGCGGACAGTGGACAATCGTGACGCCCCGCTTCGCGACGAGCTCCATCTCCTCATCCGTCGGATACAGAAAATGTGCCATCACGGTTTTCCCGCCAAGAAGCCCGAACGAATCATATACGTGTCCGTCTGTCGGTATATCCGGATATCGCTTCCTCACAACTGACATTTCCCCGAGATCCTCCGAAATGTGGGAATGTATCGGAATATCATACTTCTCCGCAAGCTTCCCCACCCCTTCAAGCAGCTGACTTGAACAGGTCGGGATGAATCGCGGTGTGAGGGCGGGTTTCACGAGAGGGAAACGCTCTTTTGTCTCAATGATCCATCGCTCAGTTTCTTCCAGGGACCGTTCAGCTGTCTCGCACAGATATTCCGGTGAGAGCATGTCCATGTTGACTTTTCCTGCAAATGCAGCCAGCCCTCTCTCATTCAACTCCTCCATAAGAATCTCCGTAGCGGGCACATGAAGCGTCCCGAAGACGACAGCGCGGGTCGTACCGTTTTTAGCCAGTTCATCGGCAAATGCTTTATAGTAGATACGCGCATAATTTTCATCGGCAAAGCGCGATTCTGTGGGGAATGCGTACGTGTTCAGCCAGTCCATAAGCTGAAGATCCAGTCCCAGCCCGCGATAGACAAATTGCGGGGCATGAACATGCATATCGCAAAGTCCCGGTATGATAATTTTATCACCGTAATCGATAACAGGTACCTTTGCGTATTTTTCGGGCAGTTCCGGGAAAATGCCGATGATTTTATTGTCTTCGGCAATAAGATAAGAGTTTTGGTGGCATGATAATTTTGTGCTGTCCGGGGTATGAATAATATTGCCTTTTAAAACTGTAAGCACGGCGCGGTCTCCTTTTGCAGTTCTGACTGCCAAATCAAATGATTGCGTGTTTTGCTTATTATAGCACATTCATTATATCAGTACTCCTTTTAAGGGACGGTTCTTCACGCAGGTTTATGAAAATTGCGGACGGTACTTCGTGTCAATTTAACGCAAATCGGGGGCGATCCCTGCAACATGTTTCTCCCACGTCGCAGGAACCGTCCCCGACAATTTAACGCAAATCGGAGGCGATCCCCGCAACATGTTTCTCCCACGTCGCAGGAACCGTCCCCGACAATTTTCTTCTCCGAAAGCAAATTTCCACGATCAGTGCCCGATCCGATCAGGAACCATCACCCTGCTATCGACACCGCACCCCTGCACGGAATGCCAAGCGCCGAGAGCACTTCGGCGACACTCTCGACCTGAATAATTTCCAGACATTCGCGCACCTCCGATGCTACATCCTGAAGGTCATCGACATTTTCCTTAGGAATGAACACTCGCGTAACACCCGACCTCTGTGCAGCCATCAGCTTCTCCGGCAGACCGCCGATCGGATTCACATCGCCCTGCAGCGAAACCTCGCCGGTCATAGCTACCGAGGCAGGCACCGCATGACCGCTTATCAGTGATGCGAGCGCCGTCGTCATTGTGATTCCGGCTGACGGCCCGTCTTTCGGCGTCGCCCCGTCCGGCACGTGAATATGCAGGTCATTATTCTTTAATGCATCGGCCGCTTCCGGAATCAGATTCTTTACCAGGCTCACGGCGATCCTCGCGGACTCTTTCATGACATCACCCAACTGACCGGTCACGGTAATCTTCCCGTCTCCCTCGGTCAGCAGCGTCTGAATATAAAGGATATCCCCGCCGACCGGCGTCCACGCAAGTCCGGTCACAATTCCGGGGCGGCCGCTGTCTTTCACTTTCTTTCGATGCACCGGATGCGCATCCAGATATTCGTCAAGATTCGCACTGTCAATCGTGATCTTCGCCTCCGGCTCGCTGACCAGCGTGACAGCGGCGGCTCGGCAAAGCTGGTCCATCCGCTTTTTCAGTCCCCGCACGCCGGCCTCACGCGTATAGTCATCGATGACCCTCTCGATCGTCTCATCAGTCACGTTCAACACGCCCTCCGGAATTCCGACTGCCTCCATTGCTTTCGGAAGCAAATGCTCCCTCGCGATCCTCTTCTTCTCCACCGGCGTGTAGCCCCGGAACTGAATGACCTCCATTCGGTTGAGGAGAGGCTCGGGTATAGTATCAAGAGTATTTGCCGTGCAAATGAAAAGCACATCGCTGAGGTCAAACGGCACATTCAGATAATGGTCCGTAAATGAGAAATTCTGCTCCGGATCC
>CAMYVI010000283.1 GCA_947302185.1 uncultured Lachnospiraceae bacterium | reverse complement strand
TGCCCGCAGCAGATGTGTTCGATCTCCAGGTCTTTGATCCGCTCAAGGGCATTGTACATATACGGATATGCAAACGGGCCTATGATACAGTCAAAGTAATACTTTGTAGCTTCGGCATAGCCCTCTTCATCCGTCACGCTCGAGCGGAGAATTCCTTCCGCCGCATAGTGAGATCCGAACGAATCACATGTAAAAAGTGTCTTTATCTCAGGACAGTAGGTATACATGGTATCCGGCCAGTGCAGATTCGGCAGGATCATGAACTCAAGAGTCTTGTCGCCGAGGCTCAGAGTGTCGCCTTCTTTAACCGCAATACTGTTAAAGTCTGTATTAATGATATGTTTCAGGAACTGGATCGCCGTGCCGGTCGCTACGATCGTCATCGACGGGTTGACTTCGAGAAGCTTTTCAATAGAGCCTGCGTGATCCGGTTCCGTGTGGTCCATAATCAGGTAATCAATGTTTTTTACGGATTCGACTGACTCAATATATTCCTGCATCTCTCCGAAGAAAGAGAGCTTTGAGGTCTCAAAGAGAGCATTCTTTTCGCTGCCCTCGAGAAGATATGAGTTGTAGGACGTGCCGTATTTTGTATGCATAATGATATCAAAAACACGAAGATCGGGATCGAGCACCCCTGTCCAGTACAAATCGTTCTTGATCTTAAAAGCCTGCATAAAAAACCTCCTTTTTTAATACTCCGAAATCAGGTCATTATTCGGAACTCCTGATTCATATGATACCAAAAAAGGAGAGATATTGATATTATTTTTTGAAAATTTATAACTTTTATACCGAATTATATAACAGACACAAAGCGCGTACGTTCTCCGAAGAGAGACCGTATGCGCCGTAGAAAATGAGGAAAGCGCTTACGCGCTGCGCACGTCGCGGCAAGAATGCCGAGGCGTTCTTGAATAATCATGCGTCAAAAAGCCGGATACAAACTTCAGAATATCGAGCCGTGAACTGTCATGCAATCAGTCCCTGAATCAGAATGACCAGTGTCAGGACAGGAAGCACGAATGTAAAATACGGCTTCAGCCATTTCTTCATCTTGTATCCTCCGCCGTAATTGCACTCGCGGAGATATTTGTCAAATCCCCATCCCCATTTAGATGTGCAGAACAGGACGTAGACCATAGCTCCGATCGGAAGCAGAAGGTTGCTTACGATAAAGTCCTCGCTGTCCAGAACATCGCGTCCTCCGATCAGATGCAGATTGCTCCAGATATTGTAGCCGAATACGCAGGGCAGGCTTCCGATTAGCAGGATAATCAGATTAATAGCGGATGACTTTTTGCGGCTCCAGCCGAAATTGTCGATACCTGCGGCAATCAGGTTCTCGAACACAGCAATTACCGTCGAGAAACTTGCAAACGTCATGAACAGGAAGAACAATGTCCCCCATATTCTGCCGCCCCTCATGTGAATGAATACCTGCGGCAGTGTAATGAAGATAAGCGACGGTCCGGCTGTTGTCTCGACATTATAAGAGAAGCAGGCCGGGAAAATGATAAGACCGGAAACGATCGCGACAAATGTATCGAGCACGCAGATACGAATCGCCTCTCCGCCGAGCGTGAACTCCCGGCTCATATAGCTGCCAAAGATCTCCATTGACGCTATACCGAGCGACAACGTAAAGAAAGCCTGATTCATAGCCGCCGTTATGACATTTCCGAGACCCGCCTCAGCTGCACGTCCGAAATCCGGGAGCAGATAGAACTTAATGCCTTCACCTGCACCTGACAAAGTCAGAGAGTGAACGGCAAGAACTAAAATAAGAATCATCAGGGCAAGCATCATGACTTTGGAAATTCTCTCCAGCCCATCCTGGATACCGATGCTGCAGACAAATACGCCTGCCGCTACCATAATGATCATGAACAGAGCCATCTCCCCCGTATTGCCGAGCATATTTACGAATACATCGGCAACACTTTCGGAAGGCATTCCGTCGAATGTTCCGGTAAGAAATTTTACAAAATAATTGAACATCCAGCCGGAAACGGTCGTGTAATACATCATGAGAAGATAACATCCGATGATGCAGAACCAGCCGTGGATGTGCCACTTGCTCCCTTCCGGTTCCAATGCCTGATAGCCCTTGACGGCGCTCTGTCGGCTTGCACGGCCGACAGCCAGCTCCATTGTCAGGACCGGAATGCCCATAATGATCAGGAAGATCAGGTAAAAGAGGACAAAAACTCCTCCTCCGTTCTGTCCCGTGACGAACGGGAATTTCCACACATTACCGATACCGATCGCACATCCCGCGGAAACCAGCAGGAATCCGAGACGTGACTTAAAGTTCTCTCTTTCCATAAACTCACTCCTCCGTCCGCAGCGCCTGTTTTCGCTTATCTGCGATACGCTGCGGCACTCAAACCTCATTAAAGAAAATCAGGATACTCGATCCGGACCAGTACGAGTCCCTTTGATATTGCTGTCGGTCCCGCTGCCTTTCTGTTCCGTGCCTCCAGAACATTTTTCATATGTTCCGGACCGTACTTCCCCGCCCCTATTTCGAGCAGCGTTCCCGCAATAATCCTCACCATATTGTAGAGAAATCCGTTTCCGGTAATTGTAAATGTGATTCTGTCACCACTCCTGACCACATTTGCATCATAAATTTCCCGTACCGTTGTTTTTGATGAATAGCCGGATGCCGCGAAGGAGGCAAAATCATGCTCTCCGATCAGTATCCCGCAGGCTTTATTCATTGCTTCCTCATCGAGATCATAATAATAGTGCATCTCGGTGTTGCGTCTCAGCGGGTCGGGGAACTTCCGATTGAGCACGTGATACTGATAGGTCTTGATCGTCCTCTGGAATCTGGGATGAAAGTCATCCGGAACCCTTGCCGAATCCAGGATCCTGATATCCTGCGGAAGTCTTGCATTTAAGGCAAACGCGATGCGCGACGGCTCGATCCGTGATTCAACATCAAAGACTGCAACATTTCCCTCCGCGTGCACGCCGGTGTCCGTCCGGCTCGCCCCCAGTGTGCGGATCTTTTCTCCGAAGAGATCCGCGATTGCTTTCTCAAGAACATCCTGAACCGCTATGCCGTTGACCTGACTCTGATAACCGTTATAATTCGTACCGTCATATGCGACGATAAGTTTTATTCTCATAACTGTAAATCCAACCTCAAATCCCCTTCACGCGGAACATCACGCAAGCCGCCAGAAAAGCCAGCATCAGGACATAAGCCACAACATCCCTGCCTTTATATCTGAGCGGTTTCATCTGCGTCCTGCCTTCTCCTCCGTGATAGCATCTTGCTTCCATTGCCATTGCCAGATCATTGGCTCTGCGGAAAGCAGACACGAAAAGCGGCACGAGAAGCGGGATCATATTCATGATTCTCTTGATGATTCCGCCGGTTTCGAAGTCCGCCCCTCTTGCGGTCTGTGCTTTCATGATCTTGTCCGTCTCCTCCATCAGAATCGGAATGAATCTCAGCGCAATAGACATCATCATGGCGACCTCATGCACGGGAACATGTATCCCTTTCAGGGGTGAGAAAAGTGTCTCCATCGCATCGGTCAGCTGATTCGGTGTGGTCGTGAGAGTCATAATGGACGATCCGATGACAAGATAAGCCAGACGTACGCCCATACGGTCTGCCTGTATCACGCCTTCACGGGTGATCCTGAAAATCCACTTCTGAAAGATTACTTCACCCGG
>CAMYVI010000282.1 GCA_947302185.1 uncultured Lachnospiraceae bacterium | reverse complement strand
ATACTCCGGCGTCATCCAGGCATGTTCGCCCTTTCGTCCGCCCGTGTGCTCCGTGATAATGGCAAGCAGCAGTCTCCCGATACTTTTCTCCACGATTTCGGTAAATGAATTCTGTCCCTCCATCCTGGCCACATGCGTATAGAATTCCTTTTCTTTCTGCATGTTCGTAAATATGAGAACGATTGCTTCCCTGAACATCTCATTCTGCATCAGGATCCGGACAGGATCCAGGATCTCCGTGCGCATGATCCACTCAAGAAGCTCATATTTGTCCTGAAAATGATTATAAAAAGTCACACGGATGACACCTGCGCCGTCCGTGATCTTCTTGATCGTTATTTTTTCAAACGGTTCTCTGACCGCCAGCGCTTTCAGGCTGTTCGCAAGCCGGACCTCGATGCTGTCTGAAGACTCCATACTGACACACTCCTTACAAGATTCCGGTATAGCTCGCACCGGACCGCTTTATTATAGCATTTGAAAGAATTTCGGTAAAGCCGACTTGTGAACAAAAGCGGGACTAAGATATTTCTGCCGGGCTATTCGTCTGTTTTTTCTGCTTACGTAAATAATGATGAGACACTTGCAAATGCAATCCCGTACTAATATTTTTGTTACATTCAGCAGTAAGAATTTTGTTACATAGAGAATGTACAATAATCACTTTTGGGTTTTGTTGATTATGTGCAAAAGTAAAATTTACACTAAGAATCTAAACAAATTATAAACAAATTATATTGAATTTATGTGCCTTTACAGCTATAATTTATCTAAGTTTACCTCAGAAATACTATTTTCTGAGCAGGCTTTGTGCATAAGCACCAAACACACATGACACTATTAATTAAGAAAGGGAGGAAGAGTAGATGGTAGGTATTCTTCTCGCTACTCACGGAGATTTTGCTGAAGGTATTAAGATGACCGGCGGCATGCTCTTCGGTGAGCAGCCAAACGTAGCAGCTGTTACCTTACAGCCAAGCGAGGGCCCGGACGATCTCAGAGCTAAGATGCTGGATGCTATATCCACATTCGAAGACCCTGATAACGTTCTGATCCTTGTCGACCTGTGGGGCGGCACGCCGTTCAACCAGTCCAACTTCATCATTGACGGACATGAGGACAAATGGGCGATCGTAGCAGGCCTTAACGCTCCGATGCTTATTACCGCATATGCCAACCGTGATGACTGCGAGACTGCGCATGAACTGGCAACAAGCATCCTTGCTGACGCAAGAGACGGCATCAAAGTCTATCCGAAGGACCTCGAACCGGAAGATACAGGAAAGGCAGCAGTCGCGGCAACTAACGCTCCGACAGGCGCTATTCCTCCGGGAACAGTACTCGGCGATGGTCACATCAAGATCAAACATGCCCGTGTTGACACCCGTCTTCTTCATGGACAGGTCGCAACAAACTGGTCCAAGGCAATCGCTCCGGACCGCATCATCGTTGTATCTGACAACGTATCTCATGACGATCTCCGCAAGCAGCTCATTATCGAAGCTGCTCCTCCGGGAATCAAGGCTCACGTTGTTCCGATCCAGAAGATGATCGATGTTTCCAAGGACGTTCGTTTCGGCGACACCAAGGCGTTCCTTCTGTTTGAGACACCGCAGGATGCTCTCAAGGCAATTGAAGGCGGCGTCGACATCAAGTCACTGAACATCGGCTCCATGGCGCACAGCCAGGGCAAGATCGCGGTCAACAAGGTTCTTTCCCTTGACGCCAAGGATATCGAGTGCTTCGCGGAACTCAAGAAACACGGTGTAACTTTCGATGTCCGCAAGGTCCCGGCAGATGCTCCGGAAGACATGGACAAACTGATCCAGATCGCGAAAGATGGTCTGGGCATTAAGTAACAATTGAATCTTTATACAAACAGGAGGAATTGAAATGTCTGGCATTTCTATGATCTTAGTTATTCTTGTGGCATTCCTGGCCGGTGTAGAAGGTATTCTCGATGAGTTCGAATTCCATCAGCCGCTGGTTGCCTGCACACTGATCGGCATTGTGACCGGACAGCTTGGTCCGTGCCTCGTCCTCGGCGGTTCTCTTCAGATGATGGCTCTCGGCTGGGCTAACATCGGTGCCGCTGTTTCCCCGGACGCTGCTCTCGCATCCGTCGCTTCCGCTATCATCCTTGTCGTTGGCGGCCAGGGCGACGCAGGCGTAGGTACAGCTATCGCTGTTGCTATCCCGCTTGCTGTTGCAGGTCTTTTCCTTACAATGGTCGTTCGTACAATCTCCGTCGCTGTTGTTCATCAGATGGATGCAGCTGCTGAGAAAGGCAACTTCGGCGCTATTGAAATTTGGCAGTACATCGCTATCTGCCTGCAGGGTCTCCGCATCGCCATCCCGGCAGCCTGCCTCTGCGTCATCCCGGCTGAAATCGTTCAGGGCGCTCTGCAGTCCATGCCTGAATGGCTGACAAATGGTATGGCCATCGGCGGCGGCATGGTCGTTGCCGTAGGTTATGCGCTCGTTATCAACATGATGGCAACTCCGGAAGTATGGCCGTTCTTCGCACTCGGTTTCGTATTTGCAGCTATTGGCGATCTGACACTGATTGCACTCGGTGTTATCGGTGTTGCTATGGCTCTCATCTATCTGCGTCTCACAGAGAACGCAGGTGCTGCTGCCGGCGCTGCCGCAGGCACAGGTGATCCGCTTGGCGACATCCTTGACGATTACGAATAATAAGGAGGAACCAAAAAATGGCAGAAAATCTTGAAAAAAAGGTTAGTTTAACTGTAGCCGACCGCAGGAGCGTATGGCTTCGCTCCACTTTCCTCCAGGGTTCCTGGAACTATGAACGTATGCAGAACGGTGGCTGGTGCTACGCTATGATCCCGGCTATCAAGAGGCTCTATCCTGAGAAAGATCAGCAGTGCGCAGCTCTCAAGAGACATCTTGAGTTCTTCAACACACAGCCGTTCGTTGCATCTCCGATCCTCGGTGTTACCCTCGCTCTTGAGGAAGACCGCGCTAACGGCGCTCCGGTCGAAGATCAGGCTATCCAGGGCGTTAAAGTCGGTATGATGGGACCGCTCGCCGGTGTCGGCGATCCGGTATTCTGGTTCACCCTTCGTCCGATCCTCGCTGCTCTCGGCGCTTCTCTTGCTATCTCAGGAAACCTCCTCGGCCCGGTCCTTTTCTTCGTGCTCTGGAACGTTGCCCGTATGGCATTCATGTGGTATACACAGGAATTCGGCTATAAAGTCGGTATGGCCATCACCAAGGACCTCTCCGGCGGTCTTCTCGGCAAAGTCACAAAGGCTGCTTCCATCCTCGGTATGTTCATCCTCGGCGCCCTTGTTATGAGATGGGTCTCCATCAATTTCGTTCTCAAGGTCTCCGAAGTACAGCGTGCTGCAGGTGCTTACATTGACTGGGATGCCCTTCCGGCAGGCGCAGAAGGAATCCATCAGGCACTGTCTCAGTTCGCCGGCGGTCTCAGCCTTGAGCCGACCGTTGTCACAACTCTTCAGGACAACCTGAATTCTCTGATTCCGGGTCTCGTTCCGCTTCTTCTCACTCTGCTCTGCATGAGACTGCTGAAGAAGAACGTCTCCCCGATCGTTATCATTCTTGCACTGTTCGTTGTCGGTATCGTCGGCCACATCATCGGCCTTCTGTAATCAACAATACGGGGGACCCGGCAGTATGCCGGGTCCCTTTTTTCATCTGAGGAATAATACATGGCAAACAAGTTCAAGAAAAAGAA
>CAMYVI010000281.1 GCA_947302185.1 uncultured Lachnospiraceae bacterium | reverse complement strand
CCGACGGAACCGTGACGCTCACGAACGTGCTCGGCACGGTGCTGCATCTGACCGGTAACAAGACCGCGAACGGAACGAATGTAGTAGCAAAGAATAAGTCTACGTCGACGGCGCAGAGGTGGTATCTGGGATAAAAGTCAGAGAAAACATGACCAAAGTTATGAGAATTTTGCGTCAGAGATTAATGCCGGCTTAGTAAAGACAGTGTTATTTCCAACAATAAAAGAAAATTGACCTGTCATTGAAGGATGAGGGGCGGTATTTCCTATGCGATTACCTTCGCAGAAGAAGTACCGCCTCTATTTTTGTGAAGAAGTATTGCTTAAGTCTCTGCGAAGAAGTACAGCTTAAGTCTCTGCGAAGAGGTACAGCTTAAGTCTCTGTGAAGAAGTACCGCTTAAGTCTCTGTGAAGAAATATTGCCTTCATTTCTTTGATTTCTTTACCTGTGCTTTCATGTTATAATGCTTGTTGTCGGAAGCTGTGAAAGCAGATTCTGATAACAGAACCTGCACTTTTTCTGCAGGTCGCAGACGTGCGCAGTGGAAGGCGCCTTAGCGCCGTGCACGTCACGGTAAGAACGCTTGGGCGTTCTTGAATATAAATCGAGATCATCGGATCTGGAGATAGATATGCTTGAAGAAAAGATGAAAAAGCCCGCCGTTATGTCAGGGGCTGTCATTTTTTTGTGCTTTTTACTCACGTCTACCGGATGGCTTGCATGGAATTCCCATATGCAGGAATACATGGATCAGAATCTGGTAAATGTTTGTACGATGGTAGCCGGTTATGCGCTCCAAGCTGTGGGTATCGGACTTTTTGCGTGTATATTGCGTTATAAGCCGTCCCGGGCTGACAGAGCACTGCCTGCCTATGCTCTTTTACATTTTGCTTTTTTGGTACCGGTAGTCATATGCACGGATTTTGTGGAGATTGCAGCAGGCCTTGTGATGGAGATTTTCTGCGGGTTAATTGCAGGATATTACCTGTTCCATTTTTCCCGGAGTGTGCCGTTAACGCAAAGGGCACGCGTTTTCGGATATGCATACGGGCTGTCGATTCTGGCATCATGGCTGCTGGCGGAGACAGGAGGAAGTTCTTTTTATACTTCAAAGAAACTTCTCATCGTATGCGGCATCCTTACCGCGGTCATTATTTATATAGTAAAAAAGAGCACAGGGGACAATTGTGAAAATGCGGAAGATAGCGGACATTTAGCAGACGGCTATGTAGAAAGAAGTACGGGAAACTCGGAAGAGAACAGACGTCTGACAAATGAGTATACAAAAGAATTTGCGGAAAATGCGGAAAATGCGGAAGAGAGCCGGCGCTTTGTAAAGGGCTGTACAGAAGAAAGTACGGCAATCAGAAAACCGCTAAATGTCGAAATTATGCTGCGCGGAGTGCTGGTCCTGCTTCTCGGAATAGGAATCGGGTGCGGATTCACGTTCGTCCCTCAGAATGTCGGTGAAACGATTAATCTGGAGCTTTCGCGTCTGGTCTATGCAGTCAGCCTTGTGATAGCGGGAGTCGTTACAGACCGCAGCAGGAAGAACGGAGCGGTCTGTGCACTGACGGTTCTGGTGTTTCCGTTTGTTATGCTGTGTCTTAAGCAGGAGCCGATTCCGGCAGTTGTATTCTGGATGCTCAGTTATTTCGCGTTCGGTTTTTATTCAATCTACAGAATCATTCTCTATTCAGATCTTAATATCATGTATCTGTCCGGATTCGGTTTGATGATTGGAAGAATAGGGGATGCTGCGGGAGAGGCTATCAGCCTTGCGTTATATGAGAGACCGATCATCCATGTCGGAGTGGTAGCGGTAATCAGCGTGGCGGCGATATTTGTCTTCTTCCATATATATCATGTTCTATACATTTCGGGAGAAGTGCAGGTAAACGGGGAAAAGGTCGAAGGTGCCGGTAACCCGGCGGCATTCATGCCAAACGGAGTCATGGCCGAAGAAACGCCAAATCCGGCAGCAGTATCGTCAAACGGAGCAGCGGTCAATGAGACGCAAGGTTCGGCAGCATCAGCGCCAAACAGCGTGGCAGTCAATGAGGCACAAGGTTCTGTGGCGTCAGCTCCAAACGGCGCGGCGGTCAATGAGACGCAAGGCTCTGCGGCGTCAGCTTCAAACGGAGTCATGGTCAACAATTTGTATGAAGCTGCAGGTGTGCCGGAACATGATAAGACAGCTCAGGGAGTACAGGTATCGGAAACAGCCCGGACAGACAGGAATTTGCTGCAATCCCGAGAGGACAGATTCTATCGTTTCTCTGCTCAATATGAACTCTCCCAAAGGGAGAGAGACATTCTTAGCCTTATTCTCAGTGAGAAGAAAAATTATGAGATTGCCGATACACTCTATATTTCCGAGAATACCGTGAAGTTCCATGTCAGGAATATCCTGAAAAAGACCGGTTGTAAGAATCGGAATGAGCTTGTGCTGTTCTATGCGGCGAATCCCTGAGCAGTGGCTGATCTTACTGATTTGCCGGATGAAATTTGTTTTCTGAGGCAAGGTTAACATTTTAAGAGGAGAATTCAGATATGCAGACTCCCTATCTTGGAAATCGTGCGCGCTGCACCGCTGTGCTGAAAAAATACGGATTCACTTTCCGAAAGAAATACGGTCAGAATTTTCTCATTGATGAATCGGTGCTGGAGGGAATTATCGATACGGCCGGGATTACGAAGGACGATTTTGTGCTGGAAATCGGTCCGGGCATCGGCACGTTGACACAGTATTTAGCGACTTACGCAGGGAAGGTGTGCGCTGTGGAGATAGACCGGGCCCTGCTTCCTATCCTCGAAGATACGCTAAGCGGATGGGATAACGTGATGGTCCTGAATGCGGATATCCTGAAGACGGATATCCGGGCGATAGCAGATACGGAAAATGGCGGAAACCCGATAAAGGTGTGTGCTAATCTCCCTTACTACATAACGACTCCGATTTTAATGGGCCTGTTCGAGAGCGGGGCACCATTTTCTCAAATGACGGTCATGGTGCAGAAGGAAGTAGCGGAGCGAATGACAGCTGAGCCGGGCAGCAAGGATTACGGAGCATTATCGCTGGCGGTAAAATATTACACGGATCCGGAGATTTCATTCATTGTCGAGCCGGAATCTTTTATGCCGAGACCGAAGGTCGAAAGTGCAATTGTCCATATGAAGCGGCACAGCAGTCCTCCGGTGGAGGTGAAGGATGAGAAGATGCTCTTTGACGTGATACGGGCGTCGTTTAATGAGAGGCGAAAGACGCTCCAGAACGGTATCGCAAATTTCGCCGGATTTTCGTATTCCAAGGAGCAGGTGGGGTGCGCGCTGGATAAATGCGGACTTGACCGCACGGTGCGCGGTGAGAAGCTGTCGCTTGAGGAATTTGCCCGTCTTGCGGATGCGCTTCTTGAGAAGTAACCGGCGCATTCTCGAATTATCAAACATGAGTCTTCACGCGTGAAGACTACAGAGAGGAGTGTGCGCTGAGACAGTCAGGTGCGTATATCTGACATAGCAGAATTCAAGAATTCAACCGAAATGAATACTTTCGTAAATCCCTATGCCCGGCAAGCCTTTTTGAGGGCGAAGAGTTCAACCGAAATGAACACTTTCGTAAATCCCTATGCCCGGCAAGCTTTTTTGAGGGAGAAGAGTTCAACCGAAATGAACACTTTCGTAGATCCCTATGCCCGGCAAGCTTTTTGGCAGAAGCAGAGCAGAATCGAAACCGACAA
>CAMYVI010000280.1 GCA_947302185.1 uncultured Lachnospiraceae bacterium | reverse complement strand
GATGTATGAAAGAGCCGGACGACAGAGAGGGAAGAAGGGTTCCATCACGATGATCCCGATCCTCTCCATGCCGGAAGATGATATCACACACCCGATTCCTGACCTTACGGGATACATCACCGAGGGACAGATCATCCTGAGCCGTGAGCTCTACAGAAAAGGAATTACGCCGCCGATCAATGTTCTTCCGTCTCTTTCCCGTCTGAAGGATAAGGGTATCGGCGTAGGCAAGACACGTGAAGATCATGCCTCCACTATGAATCAGCTGTTCGCGGCATATTCCCGCGGTAAAGACGCCAAGGAGCTCATGATCATCCTCGGCGAGGCTGCGCTTTCGGATATCGACCTTCTGTACGCTAAGTTCTCGGATGCTTTTGAAGAGAAATACATCTCTCAGGGGTATTTCACAGACCGTACGATTCAGGAAACTCTGGATATCGGTTGGGAGCTGCTCCGCATGCTGCCAAGGTCTGAGCTGAAACGTATCAATGACAAGATGCTTGACAAGTATTATTGATGTCCGTATGATATCTTATTAGCAGAAAGGAGTGAGGACATTTGGCATCCAAACAGGTAAATCCGACCCGTATGGAACTGACTCGTCTGAAATCCAAGCTGGTCACGGCCGTTAAGGGCCACAGACTGCTGAAGGATAAGCGCGACGAGCTGATGCGGGAGTTCCTGGACCTTGTCCGTGAAAACATGACACTCCGGCAGAAAGTGGAAGAGGGAATCAGACAGGCCAATGTCAATTTCGTCATTGCCAAGGCAGGTATGTCTCAGGAGGCCCTTCGGGAGGCTCTGATGGCGCCGAAGCAGGAAGTTACGCTGATGGAAGATACCAAGAACGTCATGAGTGTTAATATTCCGGTCTTTGACTATAAGACGAGGACATCGGACCCCAACGATATTTATTCCTACGGTTTCGCGTTTACGTCCAGTGATCTGGACGGAGCAGTCAAATCACTTGCGGATATATTGCCCGATATGCTTAGACTGGCTGAGGTAGAGAAATCCTGTCAGCTCATGGCGGCAGAAATCGAAAAGACCCGAAGACGAGTCAATGCTCTGGAGCATGTCACAATTCCCGAAACACAGGCAGGAATCAAATACATAACCATGAAGCTTGATGAGAATGAGAGAAGTACTCAGATCAGGCTTATGAAGGTCAAGGACATGATGCTGGAGGAAGCACACGGGTATCGTGAGAAATAGAGTTCTTAAGTCGGTAGTATTATTTGCCGTATTTGTAGTCGGAGTAATATTCTTTTCATTATTTATGAATACACAGGTGACAGAGAGCGCGTCGGATCTTTCAGATTCGACGCTTCCTGTCATGTGTGTAGATATAGGCGGCAACCGTGTTAACAGAATGTTCGGATATCGGGAGGAGATGGCCTCTGCACATCTGAGAGATTCCGTAATCCCAATGACCACGGACAGGACCCTGACGGTCTCCTACAGATCCTTCGATCTGGGAGTTTCGTCTGTTACGTATGAGGTCACTGCGCCGGATACCGGAACAGTCATCGAAAATGCCAAGATCGGAAATTTCAAGCAGGACGGTGAGTACCGCACGGCAACGTTTACGCTGTCCGAGCCGATTCTCATGAACCGCGAGTATCCGATCAAATTTACCCTGCAGACATCGTCGGGAAGTGTCTATTACTACTCCCGCCTTCTGCAGAGAGCGGACCTGCTGACCGAAAAGTATGTGCAGTTCGTCTATGACTTCTACGAGACGTGCACGAATAAGAACGGGGCGGGTGAATTAAATACTTATCTCGAGACGGATGATACGGTCACCTACAACTCCTTCACGGAGGTCAATCTGAAGTCTACATTCGATCAGGTGACATGGGGATCCCTGGGACCTCAGGTCTACCGAAAAGCCGTGCCCACGATCTGCGAGATCAATAAGGAAACGTGCTCCATCACGACAGATTATCTGATCAGCGCTACGGACAGGGACGGTGATACGGAGTTCTACCATGTGGAAGAGTTCTACCGCATGCGCTATTACAATGACAGAATCATGCTTCTGGATTTCAACAGGAAAGCTATTCAGATTTATGACGGATCTTCGGGTTCGATTTCTGCGAACGGCATCTTCCTCGGTGTTGAGACGAGAGGCATTCAATATAAGACAAATTCAGACTCCAGCATAGTGGCGTTCGTCAATGATGATACACTGTGGGAGTACAATGAGAATGCACAGAAGCTTGTAAAGGTATTCTCCTTCCATGACACATCCGTGAATGCCGATGAGCGTTATGATCACAATGAATACGGCATAAAAATAATTCGTGTTCAGGAGTCAGGGGATATTGACTTCATAATTTACGGCTATATGAACCGCGGTAAGCATGAAGGCCGTTGCGGCGTTTCCGTCTGCCATTACCATGGCGAGGGAACCGCAGTCGAGGAACAGGTCTTTATCCCGTATCGGATGTCATATCAGAATCTGCAGAAGAATCTGGAAAAGTTGTGCTATGTCAATTCTAACGGTACGGCATATTTTTACCTGAACCGCACCGTGTACAAGGTTGAGCCTGAGACAGGGGAGTATACGGAAGTGATTTCCGATATCAATCCCGATTGTTTTGTCTCATCCGGAACGAACAGCCGGATCGCCTGGATGCAGGAGATGGAGGCGAATACCTCGACGCATATCACTGTAATGGACCTTGACAGCGGTGATTCCCGTGAAATCGGTTCCGGCAAGGGGCAGTATCTGAAAGCTCTGGGATTCATCAACGATGACTTGATTTACGGTCTGGCAAATATTGAAGACATCGCGGTACAGCCTGCCGGTGACGAGATTTTTGCAATGAAAGAACTGAAGATCGAGTCATTTGACGGAACGCTTGTCAAAGATTATAACCCCGAGAACTGCTGGGTATCCGGCATAACAATAACCGAAGGTCTGGTAGAACTGTCCAGAGTAACAAAGACCGAAGCAGGCTATACGGTAGCCTCGACGGATAATATTATGAATACCAGACAAATCGCGTCCTCTACAGTCGATATCGATATTTCTGTCACCGGGCGCCAGGGACGTGTGCTCACACTTGTGATGTCTGATCAGAGGAGAAATATAAATCCTGTCGTGACCGGCTTTGTGCTCAGACCATCGGTCAACAATGAGGATCTGGAGCTGGGAATCGATGCAAACGATCCGTATCCGCTCTATTATGTCTATGCTCACGGTCAGCTTCAGGAAATCCTGACAGATCCCGGTAAGGCAGTAAGAGATGCTGACGATATGGTAGGGGTCGTGGTCAACAGCGAGGGGCAGTACGTATATGAGCGCGGCAACAAGGATGTTGAAAACGAGCTTTATAATGAAGACGTGCCTCAGGGGATTTTCTCCGGAACTCTGGTTGCAGATGAATTGCAGAAGGCCGTCGGTGATGAAGCTGTGATAATGAATCTCAGCGGATGTACCCTCTCTCAGGTCCTCTATGAGGTCTCGACAGGCAGAGCTGTAGTGGCAAGGCTGCCGGACGGCTCCACGACAGTGATCGTGGGCTATGACCGTTATAATACGCTGCTGTATAATTTTGCGGACGGAACGCATTATTATATGGGTATAAATGACAGTACGGCTGCATTTGAGGCGGGGGGAAATGTGTTTGTGAGTTATATAGAACCCCAGAAGACGGTGAAAGATTAATCTCTGACGCAGAATTTTCGTGACTTAAGTCGTGAGATGAATGCGCAAAATGAAACTTGTCTCTGACATGGG
>CAMYVI010000279.1 GCA_947302185.1 uncultured Lachnospiraceae bacterium | reverse complement strand
CGTAGCGAAGCGGAGAACGCAGGGATTCGGTTTGGAAGATGTCAGCTAGCGCTTACCCGAATCCCGCGCCAAGTCTCGCGAGCGAGACTTGAATGAGATTTTCAGGAAGCGGGAAAGATCTCTCGAGGAGGAAAAGGAAATGCAGCAGATTTTTATCTTTCTGATGTTTGTAGCAGTGTTCGGACTGATAGCCGGGATGCTGCTTCTGACATTGGCTCTTCTGTCGCCGAAGAGCGCAAAACCGATTATTCCGATTACAACGTGCGCAATCATTCTCACAGGATCAATAGTTCTGGCAACATTGTGTGTCTCTGTGCTAATGATGATATCCGGTTGAACCTGAGGCTGCCGCATAAAGCGAACTCGCTGCATATAGCAGACATTATTTGCAAATGATTGCTATACCACAGTGAGGATATCGTTTTTGCGACAGCTCTTTATTTGATACTGCTCTGTTCGAGAAGCCCGTGTGTGTATTCGGCCCAGCTGTACTGGGACATGTACTCTCCTCGATAAGTGCTGACTATATCGTTTTTTGTGATTCCTTTCAGATAATCAAAATAGTCGCAGTCTACCTTATCCGGCACGATAGCCAGACCGCCTCTTACCCGCAGAATAATGTCGTCGCAGTCAAGCTCCGTCAGCGTAGACAGAAGATCAGAGCGAATGTTTTTCAGATAAGATATATGACTTTTGTGGGATTCGTCCTCCCATAGAACAGAGAGCAGCTCCTTTATCGTGGCAGTCGTGCCGGTTCTGTCCACCAGATATGCTATGAGTTCCTTGGTCTTTGTGTACTGAAATTTTATCGGTTTGCCGTCTGCGTAAATCTCAAAATTGCCGAATGCTCTGATGCGTACACGCTTCCGGGAAGAATCGGACACCGGAAAGCGCAATTCATCCAACTCATGCTGAATCTTTGCCTGAGTGACAGGCTTTAAGACATATCCGCTGGCGTGTATTTTGAATGCGTCTACCGTGTATTCACTGTAGCCGGTCGTAAAAATAATATTAAGCTTTGGCTTGACTGCCTGGAGTTCATTTGCTAATGTGATGCCGCTTACCCCTCTCAGGTTGATATCGAGAAAAGCAATATCACAGTGGTGGGTTTCGACAAAAGCCTTCGCGTCCCTGGCCTTTCGGAAACCGTGGATATCCGCATCCGGCACACATTTGCGGATTGAATGAATCAGGTTATCGAGAGCAATCTTCTCATCGTCTACAGCAAGAATTACCATAGTATTTCCCTCCTTATACTTTAGTGAAACTGGCTGCCCAGGCCGCTGCGGGAACCGGACCTAATTTTGACAGATTGTAAAAAAACATGAAAATCCCCCTTCTGTGTGTCCTCCTTGTGTCCATTCATCTGTTAGAATATCAATGATATTACGAAATAGAAATATTATGGACACATTTTAAGAGAATGTTATCTGTTTTACAGTAGCATCATGGACCGGAAAAGGGGTGGATAAATGGCAGATCGTCATACAGTTTTAGTTGCAGATCATAATGCCAGCGAAGCAGAGACCTTTAAAGAGTGCCTGCAGGGCAAAGGCTACCGTGTACTCTGCGCCTCGAACGGAGATGCGGCATATGGAATATCGCAAAATGACACTGTTGATGTTGCGCTGATTAATCGCGATATTAGTTCAATGGACGGTAAAGCTTTGCTGTGCCGTATCCGTGAGAATGGCAATATGCCTATTATTGTGTATGCAGACTACCTGTCGGATAGCGAAAAAATAGCATGTCTCAATCTCGGAGCAGATGATGTTCTTGAGACACCGACCAATCCGCTGGAGATGGTGGCCCGCGTCATGGCCCAGACCAGGAGATATTATATTCTGAATCCTGCCTGGTGTGATAACGACAATGAGCATGTGCTGCGGATCGGGGAACTATGTCTGGATACGGATAACCTGACCCTGTCAAAGAACGGGGAGCCGATTCAGATAACCCCGAACGAGTATAAAATCCTTCATACGATGATGAAATCCCCCGGCAGAACTTTCTCTAAAGAAGATTTGTGCAGGGCGATCAACGGCATGATCTACAGCAACTATGAGAATGCTATCATGGTACACATATTCCATCTCAGGGAAAAAATCGAGGATGATTCCAAAAAGCCGAGATACATTAAAAATATCAGGGGCGTAGGTTATATGATGAGCAATGAATAAACGCTTCACTAAAGGGTGAGGGGCTGCCGGTCACGGCAGCCCTCTTTATTTTCCGCTGACCAAAATCCCGTGCCGGGTCTCGTAAAACTACGTCTTCATCCCATTATCAGTATAGCATCATTTTTGTGTTTTAAATTGTACGAAATATGGTACAATACTTACCGTGCATTTACAACTGTCATGAGGAGTATATTATGCTGGTTTTGTTTTTTGTGTTGTGGGTCATCCTTAATGGACGCATTACTCTCGAAATTGTTCTTTTCGGTATCGCTGTGACGATGCTTGTCTACATATTCCTGATCAAAGTTCTTGGATATTCAGTCTCTATGGATGTCCGGATCACCAGAAATATCCCTATATGTATATTGTATATTTTTAATTTAATATTGGAAGTCATTAAGGCATCGATTGCTGTGATCAGGCTGGCTCTCACACCGGGAGCTCATCCGGATCCGGTCCTGGTGGAATTCCATTCCGGACTTTCGGAAAACTTTCTGAATGTGCTTCTTGCCAATTCAATCACACTGACCCCCGGGACTATTACAGTATTTCGCAAGGGCGATCATTTTGTTATTCATGCCCTGCGCCGCGAGTATGCGGAGGGACTCGGTGATTCCAGCTTTGTTAAACTGCTCAGGAGGTTTGTATGACAGTAGGGGAAGCTTATTCCTGCCTTTACACAGGTGCCCTTGTTATTCTGGCTGTCCTTATCGGGGTCATGCTTATACGATCGATCATGGGACCCGGTGTGACGGACAGAATTCTATCGATTAATATGATAGGGACCATGGTCATATCCGGTATCGCTATTTTATATGCTTATCTCGGAGAGAGCTATCTGCTCGATGTGGCCCTCATCTACACTATGATAAGCTTTGTGTCGGTTCTGGTCCTTGCCAGTGTGTATATTCCGGCTAAACCTAAACGAAAAGAGTTTGCGGATGAGGACGATTCCGCATCGTACACTGCTGTCGGAAGACATGGGAGAAAGAAAAAAGAAGGGAGAAAGCGTTAATGATGGAATGGATCCGATTTTGGATAACTGCGGTGTTTCTTGTGTGCGGCCTTGTATCATTTGCGGCGGGCGTGATCGGAAATTGCCGCTTGGATTATGTGATGAACCGTATGCATGCCGGCGGCGTCGGCGATACACAGGGCCTGCTCTTCATAGTTCTCTCGATCGCGGTGAGTGCCGGAAGTATAATGGACGCGGCAAAGCTCTTACTTCTCGTGGTCTTCATGTGGAACACAAGTCCTGTATCTTCGCACTTTTTGAGCCAGATAGAGTATTACACGAACCCGAAGCTTTTCGATCATATGGAGCGCCTTTAAAGAGGAACAGTTATGGATTTTTCTGAAATTTTCAAGATTATACTGATCGTCATCCTCATCGGATGTGCGATTGCTGTCAACCTGACCCCGAGTCTTCTGCAGGCTGTGATTATTTTTATGTCATACAGCTCTGTGATGTGCCTGCTCTGGATCCTAATGGAGTCTCCTGATCTGGCTATCACGGAGGCAGCGGTCGGAGCCGGTGTTTCCGGTCTGCTTTTTTTGCAGACGCTGAGAAAAATCCGTCGGGAAGATGAGAA
>CAMYVI010000278.1 GCA_947302185.1 uncultured Lachnospiraceae bacterium | reverse complement strand
GCACCTCGGTTTTCATGACCCCATCGGTGCCTTTCGCCAGAAAGGCGGAAAATAGTCATGAAAAGAATCATAGTCATGAAAAGAATCATAACGAAAGTACTTGCACTCTCAATTATTGTACTGATGCTTTCCGGATGCGGAGACGATTCTTCGCCAATTCAAAAAACTCCGGAAAAAATCATGGACATGGTCGGGAAGGATATGGACGGCAATGATGTCAGAATAGGAGATTACATAGCCCCCAATAAAGTCACTTTGATTAATTACTGGGGAACGACCTGCAAACCCTGCGTGGAGGAGATGCCGATTCTGGATAGTTATCTGCAGAAATACGGGGATCAGGGATTTTACGTAATCGGCTTCTGTAATGATGTACTTGATTCGGATAACTCAATCGAGGAAAGTCAGTACGCTGATTGCGAAAAAATCATAGCCGATACGGGCATAACGTATCCTATCATACTCACAACAGAAGAACTCAACAAATTTGTAGATTCGAGTGTCACCCCGGTCTCATTCTTTATGGATCAGAGCGGAAAACTTATCGGAGACCCCATCTTCGGCGCTAAATCCGAAGAACAATGGGATGAGATTATAAGTGAAAAGCTTTCCGGTGTAAAATGATCGCTTTATCAGAATATCATGATTGGTCATATTAGAAAAGGAAAGCTTTCAAAAGCGGAATAGGAGTTCTCACATGGATAATGAAAGAATTGTACCGGTCTGTGTAACCGTTTTACTGATGATACTGGCAGTGGCTTCATGCGTATTCGGCGTATACCGGGGTGAAATGGATACGGTATTCAACAAAGCTATAAACATATGTATGGAGTGTATCGGAATTGGCTGAAGAAAAACTGAAAAAACACAAGAGGAAAAGAAAACTTGTTCAGGCATTATGGGGTATTGCCTCCAACGGATATTTGCCCGGATTCTTAAAAGGGACAATCTATAAAGGAAATCTGAAGCATTTCTGCGTTCCGGGAATGAACTGTTATTCCTGTCCGGGCGCACTTGGAGCCTGTCCGATCGGTGCGATGCAGTCTGTATTTGACGGGAAACACAGGAGCTTTGCATTCTACGTGGTAGGATATCTCTCACTGATCGGATTGTTGGTCGGACGTTTCATTTGCGGATGGCTGTGTCTGTTCGGCTTGATTGAGGAACTGCTCTATAAGATTCCGACTCCGAAGCTCCGTATCCCGGAGAAAGCAGATAAGGTACTTCGATATCTCAAGTATGCGTTCTTACTGATCATGGTGTTCGGTCTTACGTTTTTCTACAGGAGCGATCTGGACATGGGAGATCCGTTCTTCTGCAAATACATATGCCCGGTCGGAACGCTGGAAGGCGGGATACCGCTCGTGCTGCTGTCAAATGGTATGAGGTCGGCTATCGGTGTGTTATTTGCCTGGAAATTTGCACTGCTAATTGTCTGTATCATCTCCTGTATATTCATATACAGACCGTTTTGTAAATATGTATGCCCGCTCGGAGCCTTTTACGCTTTGTTCCAGCGGTTAAGTCTGCTCAGAATGACGTGTGATCCAAATGCATGTATCAACTGCGGAGCATGTGCCAGAGTATGCAAAATGAACGTGGACCCGTCAAAAACCCCCAACAGTGCGGAATGTATCCGCTGCGGCGAATGTACGAAAGCATGTCCGAAAGGTGCACTTCGTTTCGGAATGACAAAAAACAATAAGAGGAAGCAAAAGGAAGATTCTGTAGCTACATAGTTGTTAGAAAGAAGGAAAAAGAAATGAAGACCGCAAAGAAGCATTAAGTTTGTTTCTGGTACTCTGTCTGGTGCTGAGCTATGCACCGTTAACCGTTTCGGCGGATGAGAACGGTGCGGAAAACGGCACGGAGATTCCCGATTACAAGACCCTTACGGATGAGGAGACAACAGAGGAATCGACTTCTGCGGATTTGCCGCTCCAAGACACAACAACGATTACGTCTCAGGAAACGGAGCCATATGGGGTTGACCCGGAGGATACTGTAACACTGACAGAAGCTGATATATCGGACGATGAGACCCTGTCGACGGACGATGAAACTATGATAGGTGTTCAGTCACGGAAACAGTTTTTTATCGGAAATACAGCTGGGACGGGACCAAGGTGGTTTTTTCCGTAGAAACAGCCAAAAATGTCGAATCGGTCCCGTCAGACGGCAGAATGACCAGCGGCTGGTATTATCTGAACAGCACGGTTACAAATGACGGTCGTATTGAATCGATTAACGGCGATGTGAATCTGATACTCGGTGACGGTTATGAACTGGATGTAAAGGGTCTGTATGTTCCCTCAGGACATACCCTGACGCTCTGCCCAGAGTGATGATGAAAAAGCAGGGAGTATCTACTCTCACCCCGGTAAAAGTCAGGGAGGAGCAGGAATCGGCGGCTGGTCATTTCACGATAACGGAAATATTGTGATTCACGGCGGCAATATCAGAGCCGACGGTTACGACAATTTAATAATTTGATAACGATCACGGCAGAGGTCACCAAAGATTCCGTACATTCAGTATTTATCCCCGAAGACCTCACAGGCGGGACCGTTGCCGCGGACCAAACATCGGCAGAGGAGGGAACGACGGTCACTCTGACGGTAACGACCGATTCGAACTATCATCTTGAATCGACCCGCTGCAGGAAAGCAGGCGGCGAGGATGTCGAACTGACACAAATCGGTGTGACCGGTAGCTACACCTTTGTAATGCCTGCGGAAGATGTGTGGGTAACGGCGGAGTGGGAGGCCGCTTCGGCAGTGGCCATCAAGGGAGTGACGGGATCGTTCAATGATAAGATCAAGCTGAACTACTATCTTGACATCCCGGAAAAAGTGATGGCTGATGAGAACGCCTATGTGACGATCACAAATGAACTCACCGGGAAAGGCCTCACTCTAACTGTCAAGGGCGCGCCGTACAACCTGGAAAAAGGCGGATATAAGTTCAGTATTCCGTTAGCAGCGAAGGAAGCGGGTGACACGATCACAGCGAAGATATATAACGGCAATGACAGTGCGATTACTCTCATAGGTGAACGAAGCGGAAATGAATACACCGCGACCGGAGTGCAGTATACGCTGATGCAGTATTTTGACTGGCTGGAGAAGAATGGAAGTGATGATGATGAAAAGGCTGTCGGTTCAACAGCAAAAGACTACTGCTCTGCAGCGCAGATCTATTTCGAGTACCACGCAGACGGTCTCAATGTGAGCAGCGCCGTGAATGAGGTGACAGCCGATATGTTGAGCAGCTATATAGCAGTCCGCGATGGTGAGTTGCCGACGGGTGTGAGTATCGAAGGAATTTCGGCAATGCTGGAATCCGACAATACGCTCAGGCTGTACCTCAATTTTGAGAATGTCGACCCTGATGAGCTCAGTTTCGCGATTGACGGGAATAATGCAGTTCTCAAACAGCGGTCAGACGGCATGTACTATCTGGCACTTGGCGAAGGTGTATATTCGAATCGTCTGCAGGATACACATACTTATTCGGTGTCGGACGGTACAAATACCTACACGATTACGGCTTCTGTACTCACCTACGCGCGATCCTGTGTGATCAAGAAGAAAGCGACGGAGGCGGAGAAGAACATCGGTAAGGCACTTTACCTTTATAATAAAGCTGCAGTTGCGGCCTTTGGCGGATAATTTAATCTCTGAAGATAAACAGAATCCGGAATTTTTAAATATATATTGACAGAGAAATGTCTCTGTGATAATACCTGACTTCCGTCGTTTCTCTCCAAAACCTAGTACTCAGGTCTCAATCAGC
>CAMYVI010000277.1 GCA_947302185.1 uncultured Lachnospiraceae bacterium | reverse complement strand
CGTTGGCTTAAAAGAGTGTGTAATCCGACATCGCTCCACCCGGAACGTATATCCGCACCGCAGCCGACAGGGCTGCGGTGCTTTTTTTATCCTAAAGAAAACGGAGGCAGCAGAAATGATCATCATCCTAAAGAGTAATCCGGACAAAGACCAGCTCGATAACCTGGAATACTGGCTGTCCGGCATGGGCATCAAAGTGCACCCTACAGTCGGAACGGGAAAGACAATCCTCGGACTCGTCGGTGACACAAGTCGGGTCGATATTGACCTTATCTCCGCACTTGATATCGTGGAGGACGTCAAGCGTGTACAGGAACCTTTTAAAAATGTGAACCGCAAGTTCCATCCGGACGATACAGTCATCGATGTCGGAGGTGTCCGAATCGGCGGCGACACGCTGACGATCATCGCAGGTCCCTGCTCTGTCGAATCTGAGGAACAAATGGTGGGAATCGCTGAAGCTGTAAAAGAAGGCGGAGCGACGATTCTCCGGGGAGGCGCGTTCAAACCGCGCTCATCTCCTTACTCTTTCCAGGGACTCGGAATCGAGGGAATCCGCATCCTTCTGGCCGCCAAAGAGGTCACGGGGCTCCCGGTCGTCTCCGAAATCATGGACGCGTCGCAGCTTCCCCTCTTCACCGACATTGATATTCTTCAGGTCGGCGCCAGAAATATGCAGAATTTTTCTCTATTAAAAGCCCTGGGAAAGCAGGAAAAACCTGTCCTCTTAAAAAGAGGGCTTTCCTCAACATATGAGGAGTGGCTCATGAGTGCAGAGTATATCCTGGCCGGAGGGAACGGCAGCGTTATTCTGTGCGAACGGGGAATTCGAACATTCGAGACGTACACCAGAAACACTCTTGATGTTTCATGTGTTCCGGTCCTTCGCCAGCTCACGCATCTGCCCATCATTATAGATCCGTCTCACGCCTGTGGCAGATATCAGTGGGTCCCGGCTCTTGCAAATGCCGGTATAGCCGCAGGTGCCGACGGTGTCCTCATAGAAGTCCACAACGATCCGCAGCACGCAAAATGCGACGGACCGCAGTCGCTGACTCCCGAAAGATTTGCACAGGCAGTACCGGAGCTTAAAGCAATTCACGAAATTGTACGGGGCAGAGCCCACAGGGATTCGAAAGTGAAAGGAACGGAAAAATGAAAGATATTGTAAGAGTTGCAGGAATCAACATGGAACTGCTTGGCAGTACAGAGACATTTCCCAATGAAGGGCGTGTTGCCTGCCAGGGTGTAAAAGGAGCCTATTCGCAGCAGGCCGCGAACCGTATGTTCGCAAAATCGATGCCGATGTTCTTCAAGACTTTCTCCGGAGTGATTGAGGCAGTGAAAAGCGGCATGGTCGATTATGGGATCCTTCCTATTGAGAATAATTCCTACGGATCGGTCCGCGCGACATATCAGCTCCTCAAAAATGCCGGCGTGTATATCATCCGGGCGGAGAGAATACTCATCCGCCATCAGCTTCTGGTAAAGCCCGGTACAAATCTTGCGGACGTGACCAGCATAAGATCTCATGAGCAGGCTCTCGGCCAGTGCTCGCATTTTCTGAAGAAGATGGAAGATCAGGCAGCGATCATCCCTGTGCTCAATACAGCCATGGCAGCCCGGTATGTCAGTGAAACGGAAGACAAAGGAGCCGCTGCCATCGCCTCCCCGGAGGCAGCGGAGATCTACGGACTTCAAGCTCTGTCGACCCGGGTATCCGACAGCGACAACAACTATACAAGGTTCGTCTGCATATCAAAGGAACCGAAAATCTATCCGGGATCGAACCGTATATCTATGATACTCTCCGTCCCTCATGAGCCGGGGTCGCTCTACAAGATCATCGGAAAATTTGCCAAGAAGGATATCAATATAACAAAGCTCGAGAGCAGCCCGATCGTGGGCAGGAATTTCGAATTCCGTTTCTACATCGACGCAGATGCGTCGTGCGCCTCCCCCGAGGTTCGGGTCATGCTTGATGAGCTGAGAAATGAGTGCCCCGAATTCGTTTTTCTCGGCAATTATTCCGAAGCTTGAAGCGAATAGCTAAGTAATTCAAGAACGCCTCGGCGTTCTTGACGCGACATGCGCGGCGCGTAAGCGCCTTCCACTGCGCATGTCTGCGATCCGCCGGAGGCGTTTATTCTTCATCGCGAGATTGTACTCACGATGAAGACGAATGTCATCATGCGCGCGTATCTCACGACTGAAGTCACGAGTATTGCGCGATGAAGAATAAAAGATATATGCTATTCTGTAAAGTTTATTCGATCGAACCCGAGTCGACTTCATTCGAATAACAGCATTCGAGATTTGGGCTCCAATCCGGTAGGCGCCTACGTGCCCTGCGGGTAAAAGCGAACGTCCACTCAATACTCTACTATTTTTGAGACATTCCCTTCATAATCCAAAGAATAGATTATGCCGAACAAACAGGAGAACACATAGTCAAATGCCGTCTGCGAATAGTATACCGATATCTTATTCTTCAAATCTTCCTTACGGGGGATGCGAATAAGCAAATCTGCATCCTGTATATAGTCTGCAGAAGAGATTACTATGACTCGGCACTTTCTTTTGTGCAGTACTTTTAGGTCATCGGACAATGTGTCAAGCAGCTTTCCCGAATAAGACACTACAAGGGCAATGTCTTCCTTGGAAGCAGTTCTGGTCACAGCGGATATCTCGTTGAACTGCATCGGCATGACAGACGCAATTCCCAACTTTATCAGACGGTTTGAAAATGATAACGCAGTTATGTACGAATCACCTGCCCCATACAAATACAGGTGGCGTGAATGGTAAATCCAATCCGCTGCACGCATCAGCCGGTCTCTGGGAATCGAGGAATAGCATACATCTATAGTTTCCTTGATGAGTTCGGCATGATTTCTGATGATATCGGCAACACTCTCATTTGGGGCGAACGGATAATTGAAATCCACATTGCGCTTTTGGCGGCGCCTCAATTCATTTTCCGTAACAAATGCCAGTTGGAAATCCTTGTATCCATGAAATCCCATTTTTTTGCAGAAGCGGATTATGGCCGATTCTGAGACGTTCACGGTTTTTGCGATCACAGACAGTTTCATATTTACAACCTGATCAGGATTGTTCTGCAGCCAATGCGCAATGGCCTGCTCCATGTCTGTCATGTCTTTATTATTAACAAATGTCTCCCATATTTACATAAATTGTCCAGATCCTTTCCTTCTCTTTCTCTCAATTATGCAAATCGCGCAATTCGTACTGGATCGGCATCATCCAGAGCTATTTAAGCCATAGAGGGGTAAAAAATCCTCTGTCAAGACATTGCTGAGTTTTGATTTTTATAACTCACAATTCTCATTTCTTAAGATTGTCAGGTACAGCTCAGCAGCACGGATAAACGACAGGGTTTCTTATCACCTGTCAGGCATAAGGGGGATGCATGAGCGATTCAATACAAAACCTAATAGAGCTGCTACAGAGTCTCCCGGCAGAAGGCACACTTGATCTGGACTCTCCCGCCATCAAAGCTCTAAACCTCGGAATAAAAGAAAACTTTGTTATGAGAACCCATCCATACAAAATCACAAGACAGAAAACTGGTCGGTGGAAGACATATGTAAGAAAGGCAACCGGTGGGAGAAGGGCGGTAGAAAGAAATGACCGCAACGATCTTGTCAATTTTCTCTATCAGCACTATTCGAAAGACGATAAGAAGTCCGCAGTCATGGATACAGTATTTGATAAATTTCTGGAGTATAAACGCGATGTGCTGAGCAGGAGCCAGGAAACAGTTGAGCGGATCCGCTATACGTACAGGCGCTTCATGACGGAGG
>CAMYVI010000276.1 GCA_947302185.1 uncultured Lachnospiraceae bacterium | reverse complement strand
AATTAAAATCGGCTGGCACTCGCTCAGCGATTTCAATCGCTTCCGGAAAGAAATTGACAGGGACAGGAAAAATCCGTAACATGACGCTGAAAGGCAGGAAGTATCGATATGAAAAAAGTGACAGAAATCACATATTTGCTTGCAGGCTTTTTTTTGTGTGCCCTGGCGACGGGCTGTCTCTTTTTTTCATCCCGTAAGCTCACCTATCTTGAATACAGAATGAGTGAGGACCTGCGGACGGTCTCCGTCAGTCAGTCCGGGCAGGATGTCGAAGCAATTTCCTGTTCGGATGAGAACGGAAAAACATGCTATGAGATCCTTGAAAGCCTGACCCTGAATGTTCTGCCGGGCAGACCCGTCCCGGATACGGCTGTGCTCTGTGACATGTCAGGTCGTGTCCTGTGCGGGATAGATGCAAATGTCACGAGCGACGCTTCCGATATACCTGAAAATGTCACGAGCGACACTTCCGATATATCTGCAAATATTACGAGCAATGCTTCCGATACACCTGAAAATGAAGATAGCGGCTCTCCCGGGTACACAGATCCCGAAGTCGTCTCCGTAATCAATTTTCACATTCCGTTTCTGAAACGTCCTGCACATCCTGAAAAATGCTGTATTGTCATCCGCAATGCGGATGGTGAAGTCATGAACTACTCAGACATTGCTGCTTTCACCTGGTTCGGAGGCTCCCGCGAATTCTTCTGGACGGGCTTTTGTATATTCGGTATAGCGTTTTCTCTGATATATATTTTCCGTATTCTGTATCTCATGGCTCGTAAACGGGACGTCTGCAGTGATTCATGGGTTATTACAATGGCGCTGACAGCGGTGACATTTGCCGTTATGTGTGTCCTTGCCTCCGAGTATGTGACGACGGTCATGGATGAAAATGACAATATCATCGGAGGCATGCTGCAGACCGGCAATAACACGGTTATGTACAGAGACTATATCTCACAGCACATGCCGGCGGTCTACTGGCTCTGCGCCCTGTATTCACTGCTCGGCGCTAAAGCGGTCGGCCAGTTCCGCCTCCTGTTCATATTAACTGTCAGCATTGTCTGGGGGCTGGTCTTTTTGCGGCACAGAAAGAGCAGATATGTTCGTGCGATCAGTCTGTTCGCCATCTGTTCCGGACCGCTCGCCTACCTGCTGATCGTCAACAATGCCGGTCAGATCCTCAGCGATAATGTGCAGGCAGTCAGCATGACGATCCTGCTGCTGGAAATGATGGCTTATTACGAAGATCACAAACTCGGGCCGGGCCGGTGCCTGGTTGTGAGCGCGTGCGTATTTGCTTCGGTCGGCTCGGCGTTTATCAGTGTATATGCAGTATTTGCCTGCATGGCGGCCGTAATTGCCGAGGAAATCCGGTATCATCTTAAGAATCCGAACAAGGTTTCTTATTTCATTGGCCGATATGCGCTGCTTTTCATCTGCGTGCTTCTGCCGTGGGCGGGAGCAGTCGCTTATCTGGCGGTAAACGGTGCATTGAAAGATGCATTCGATATGGCTTTCCGCTTCAATGTCGAGGTATATCCGAAATACGGCCTGCCGGGTGCAAATCCGATAGAGCCGCTGTACAGCGGTGTGCTCAATATAGCGAGCCTTCTTCGCGACACTATGACACGGGCAGCTGCGGGAGAGATTGTGGTGCCGCGAGTAGTTGAGTGCTGCATGATCATTCTGGCATGTATCCTTCTCGTTGCGGCAATCTTTCGACGGGGACTCGTACAGGCAGCGGGACTGTTCTTCTTTATTGAGACGCAGGCGACTCGCCAGGCTGTTCAATTTCATTCCATAATGTTATGGTATGTGGTCTTTATGTTCATTCTGGCAGAACTTCCGGGCATGGTGCCATACAGAATCGCCGGGACTGAATCGGTGGGCATCACCGGCGCCGCAAAACTCAGGCTGATTTTCAGCCGTGTTATGCCTGCTGTATATGCCATTGTCATCCTGGCTGTGACAGGACTGCCTTACGCACATCTTTCGTGGGATGTGCTCCGATATCGCGTGGCCCCGGTGCCGGCGACGGAGATGCAGGCAGTCAATGACACTGAGGAAGGTGAGGAGATATTCGTGGAGGGCGGAATACTGGAGACGGATTATGTCTTCTATAAAAGGCGATATCCGGTTTCAAGGCTCTGCTGGACGCTTCCGTGGTATTACGAATGGTACGGTGAGGAAACAGTTCAGGCTGTTCGCGAAAACAAGACCAGGGTCGTCATCTACAAGTTGAATCCCAATGTCTGGGGCGTTCAGGATTTCGCAACGGAGATGGATGCTCTGATGCTTAAGGATTACACGAAGACCGGAGAACTGGATCTGTTCGAGAGAACGGAAAAATACTAATTTCCGCATAGAAATGGCGCCTGAAAAAATGTCGCAGTGAAATACAGCAGAAAAATTGCGGAAAAATATGCAGGAAATGAAAAAAAGTGCTTGCTTTTTTCAATAAAGGTATATATAATACAACTTGTCGCTGCGAAGCAGAGACATAAACGCGCTTCTAGCTCAGCTGGTAGAGCACCTGACTCTTAATCAGGGTGTCCGGGGTTCGAGTCCCCGGAGGCGCAGAACTTATAAGTGCCGGAAAAAACTGATATTTAAAGGTTTTTTCCGGCATTTTTTGTTTATATAGAAATAGGTTGAGATAGGTGGCAATAGGTTGAAATGGTGGTCGTCAAAGTGTCGTCACGGTAAAAAAGGAATGCGGTGGTCGTCAAAATGTCGTCAGTTGCAAAAGATTGGAGCAGGAGCCGTTATCTAAACTTTATCGGAATCTGTACAAGGCTGGCAGGATGAGGGTATAGATTGCCCGGATAATTCCATGCAACATTAACAAGAACTCGGAGATTGCGATATGAAACAATGCATAGTTTGTGGGAAGAATTTTTCTGACGATATAGAATTTTGTACGAATTGCGGGGGACCTCTGGAATATGTGGAAACTTCAGCATATAACATTGTAGTGGATAATATCGATTCCGACGAAGATATTGACAAGGGAGCGGGGGCTCCTCCCAAAAGCAGAAGAGCAAAGAGCAAGATATTACCAAAAACATTTTTTGTTGCGTCTGTTTTTGTTGTAGTATGTTTGTTTTGCGTATTAGTGATTGTGGGGAGTGTTTTAAAGGACCATAAAGTGAAGCCTGTTGAAACTTCTGAAAATACTGATTTTTTAGTGCCTGAGAGTGATGAGGAGACACATAAGATATATTTGAGTGTAGATGAAGTAATCCTTTCTGAGAATGAATCCAAGAAGGTATTAGTTAGTTGTGATGGTGACTATAATCAAGTTACTTTTTATAACAATACTAAACTAAATGTATATTGGGGGAATCACTTTGGAGGTGATAGTTGGTGGCTCTGGCTTGAAATGCCTGAGGAAATCCAGGAGCCGGTGAATGGTTATGTGAGAGTTGTTCTACAAGATGATAAGTATAATGAACTTGCGTATAAGGATATTCATGTAGTTTCTGAAATCAATGTAGTTGATAGTAATGAGAAAGCAAGTAAGAACCAATATTCTATTCATTCAAGCGTGGATGAGGTAATCCTCACCGGTGCAGAATCCAAGAGAGTTCTGATTAGTGGTAAGGGAGGGGATCATTTATCTTTTGAAAACAATACGAATTTAGATGTTCGTTGGGGGAATCACTTTGGCGGAGATAACAACTGGTGGCTTTGGTTTTATGGAATAGACGAAAATATGGATGCTGTTGATGGATATGTAAGAGTGTTTTTGGAAGATGAAAATGATAATGCTCTTGTATATAAGGATATCCATGTAGTGGCTGAGATTAAAAACTCATCAAGGTA
>CAMYVI010000275.1 GCA_947302185.1 uncultured Lachnospiraceae bacterium | reverse complement strand
CATATTGAGGACAACGAATGTATCAATGAAGACACCGACCATAGCGGTCTCGCCCTGCTCAGCCGGATGATCGACTCGGGCAAGCGCGTGGGCGTGCGGTGTAGAACCCATGCCTGCTTCGTTGGAGAACAGACCTCTCGCAATGCCGAAGCGGACTGCGGCTTTGACGGTGAGACCTGCTGCTGCGCCTCCGAGAGCCTGCGGGCTGAAAGCACCGATAAATATTGAGGCGATTGCTCCGGGCAGATTTCCGATATGGATAATAATCAGGATCAGGCTTCCGATTATGTAAAGGATCGCCATGATCGGGACGACCTTCTCTGTAAAGGCGGCAATTCTTGAAAGGCCGCCGATAAAAATGAAACCGGCGATCAGCGCGCAGATGACTCCCATGACTGCTTTCGGCGCGCCGAAAGCGGTGTTGAAAGCTTCGCTGATAGAGTTGGACTGGACCATGTTGCCCATAAAGCCGAGCGCAAGTATGATTGCCACAGAGAAGAAGCCGGCGAGGAACTTGCCGAAGGCTCCGCTGAAGGCAGCGCGGATATAATAGGCCGGTCCGCCGATCACATGCCCGTCTTCATCTCTTGTCTTTGTTTTCTGTGCAAGTACTGCCTCGGCGTAGATCGTTGACATTCCGAAGAAGGCGGACAGCCACATCCAGAAGATGGCTCCCGGTCCGCCGGACACGATTGCTGTCGCGCAGCCGGCGATGTTTCCGGTGCCGACCTGTGCCGCGATTGCCGTTGTCAGAGCCTGGAATGAACTCATGCCGTCTTTGCCGGCTTTTGCTCCCTGCAGGCTGAAGCCGCCGAAGACTCTTTTCATCGCAGCTCCGAATCTGCGGACCTGGACGAAGCGGGTCCTTATTGAGAAGAAGATGCCTGTACCGACCAGAACGACCAGCATGATCGGTCCCCAAAGAATTCCGTTTAGCGCGCCGACAAAACTTTCAAGTGCTGCCATAGTTGTCTCCTTTCACGGCGGAAAAAACGTCAGGAAGTCGATGCAATAACATAAAGGGCATAAAGAAGCCGCAGTAAGGTACCAGCCGCGGCTCCCCGACGGGTCTTCCCGGAGCCGTTTTGATGATGTGATAAATATGTGTGTTTATAGAGTTCAACTATAGGTTAGCAACTGCTATTTGGGATGTCAAATGGTTTCTCGATAATAGGTTATCGAAATAACGTATTAATCGAAAAAGCCTATTAATAGAAAAATGCCGGCGGTGTTCGCGCCGAGTCTTGCGAGCGAGAGAAGGTGAGAATCACAGAAGTCTGCCGTGTTTTATTACCTGCCTGACTGTGAGGTCATCGGCATCGAGAAGTACGACGTCTGCATACTTGCCCGGCTCCAGAGTGCCGTAATCATTAAGAATACCCAGAGCCCCGGCAGGGTGGGATGTGGCACAGGAGACCGCTGTTGTAAGAGGTATGCCCATTTCGAGGACAGCGGTGCGAAGGCAGTCCATGAGATTCGAAACAGAGCCGGCAATTGTTCCGTCCGTCAGTCTGCAATAACGACCCTGCTTAGTGATCGGCTGGCCGCCAAGCTCATATTGACCATCCGGCATGCCTGCCGCGCGCAGGCTGTCAGAGATAAGGATCATGCGCTCCGGTCCGTTAAATTTAAAGGCGGCACGCACCATGGACGGATGGATATGAATGCCGTCAGCGATTATTTCCACAGTTGTGTGAGGACTGTCCGCGACTGCGCCGGGAACACCGGGTTCACGGTGGGTGAATCCGGACATGGCGTTAAAGAGATGTACAGCGTGGCTGGCACCTGCAGCCAGGGCATCCACGGCTGTATCATAGTCGGAGTTGGTATGAGCCAGAGAGACCTGCACAAAATCTTTGACTCCGGCGATGTATTCTCTGTAATTCGGATTGCACTCCGGCGCCAGTCCCATGAATTTGACAAGTCCTCCGGCTGCCTGTTGGAATCTGCGGGCTATATTGACGTCACACGGAATGATATAATTCGGATTCTGAGCGCCTTTTTTGGCATTACTGATGAAGGGACCTTCCATGTTGATTCCGACAAGATCGGCGCAGTCCGCATAGACCTCCGGATCGGCGGATGCAGCGTCCCTGAAATCAGCCATGTTGGAAAGAATACCGCAGAGATCGTCGACCGGCAGGGTCAGCGTGGCGGGACAGATCGCTGTTATTCCGGAAGCTGCTTCGTACTGCGCGATCCGGCGTATGGTCTCAAAGCCGCCGTCGCAGACGTCGAGACCGAGAGCTCCGTGAAAATGGACATCGATGAGTCCCGGAACAGCGTACGCTCCGAAGCCATCGATGACCACCTCATTCGAAGAATTCGCTTCATGATTCGGGATGATTTCAACGATGCGGTCTTCGAGAATTCGAAGCGCTCTGTCACTGAATTTTTCGTCTGCCTCGTACAGTTTTATGTTTTTAATGATCATGTTTTATCCTCCTTATGTGAGAAAACAAAGGCCGTTCTCCCAAGAGGGGACCATCCGGCGCTATGATAGATATATCTTACAATAAAACTCTGTCTTTGGTCATAAAATGAATTGAAAATCTTTTTAGAAGAGTAATATACACTCGTTATGCACGAATTTGCCAGAAACATACATTTTTCGATCCTGATGAAATTTCAATCCTGCTTTTATGCTATAATAAATATGTTTATCCGAAAGATAACACGGTGGGAGATGACTATGCCAAAACAGAGAGAAAAGATCGAATTCAGATATTATAATATTCCTGCGGGTACGTATGTACTGCCGAAAATCGGTCCCGGGTGGGAACAGGAGTACGGGCTGGGAATGAACGGAATGCTGCATTTTCACAATTATCTGGAGATCGGATACTGTTATCACGGAAGCGGAAGACTCATTATTGAGGACCGCGAGTACCGCTACAGTGACAATATGTATACATTCATCCCCAAAAATGTCCCGCACACGACAATCAGTGATCCGGGAAATATCTGCAGCTGGGAGTTCCTGTTCATCGATCTGGAGGGGTTCATCCGCGATGAATTCAGGTCCGAATATCTGTCAAAAGAGGACACTTTGCGCATCACGAGCAAGCGGGGGACACTAAAGTCTATGAAAAATCACCTTGTCATGGGGAATCTTATCAGGAACATACTGAGAGAGTGCCATGAGCCCGATGCCTACAGCGCGGAGAGCATTAAGGGGTATCTGTATTCCCTGATCATTGAGGTCCTCCGGCTCGACGAGGAAAGGGAGACCGCAAAGCGCACGAGCCGAATCAGTAGGTATATAAAGAGTGCTGTCGATTACATAGGGCAGCATTATACGGAGGACATAAAAATAAGTCAGCTTGCAGAAAGCTGCGGGCTGAGCGAAAGCCATTTCAGGAGAATATTCATAGAGAGCGTTGGTATGAAACCGATCGAGTATCTGAACCTTGTGAGGATCGAGCAGGCCTGTGTGCTCATACGAAAGGGAGAAAACTCGATTGAGGACATCTGCTATGAGGTCGGTTATCAGACACCGTCGACGTTCAACCGCAATTTCAAGATTGTCATGGGGGTATCGCCAAGTACTTTTAAAAGTATGAAAGGGACTGCAACACCGCTCTCAATGTTCAAGATTTCAACTAAAGAGGACTGGGAAGGTTTCCACTTTCTTCCGGCTGAATGATCGAATATGCATAAATACGGGTTGATAATCAGTAGGATTTCGGAAGTGAAACAAGTGTAATGACAATTCGATTAAAGGAAATAGTTCGAAAGACCGTCAAAGTGCACAAATTAATGTGCAATTTTGTTTTTCGGACAAAAGAAAAAGGAGGTATCTATGAAGAAAAAACTTTTATCAGTTATGCTCGT
>CAMYVI010000274.1 GCA_947302185.1 uncultured Lachnospiraceae bacterium | reverse complement strand
GGCGTTCTTGATTACTCTCCTGATTCACTCAGACGAGCTTATATAAATTCCGATCATCCTATCCGCCACTTCTTCTGTCTCAAATTTGATTCGTACCGTTTTTCCTGCTGAAAAACTGCCGAAGTTATAGTAGCGGTTTTCATCTGTATCTGTATAATTTATTATACCGGTCTCGCCCAGAATCTCACCGTCGATCGCCGCAGTGACCGGATGCTCTCCTACAGGGGCATTGACAACGATCCCGAGTACACCTTCCGCCCTGTCCATGACCGTTCCGTCGGTATCGGTAAACGGAAGTTTCATTGTATAACGAATGGCGTCCGTTCTGTCCAGTGCGTCCGCGGGATAAAACCTGAGGACATCATAATTAATCACTTCGGGGTTGACAGGATCGGGAAGCTCTGCATCCGCTATACCGATTTTTGTACCGTTTCCGGCGGATACGAGCGGATCGATCACATTGATAATCGATCTGAAATACATTTCCTGACCCTCATCATTCGGATAAAATCCGTTTTTATCGGATAAAGAATCATAATTCTTTGCAAATGCTGTAATAGTATCCACAAGACCGGCATAATAATGCTCCGCCAGATTTTTAACAGTCATCATCTTATCCGTCATCTCCCTCTGAGTGCTTTCAAGAATGCAGAGCACAGAACCGGACGGAAAAGCCAAATTGATGTTTCGGAGCAGCGCTTCATATATCTCAGAAAATCCGTCATCGGAATCGTTCTGACCGCAGCATACAATAACAAGATCATAATCTGTGCTTAAATCGGCAAGATTTTTCAGGTGTACATAAATTCCGTAACTGGATGTACCGCCAAAACACTCATTTTGAATACTTACACTCGTCTTATACTTTCTCTCAAGATAGGTCTTAAGAAGTTGATCCCACCTGTTGGCTTCATCACTCGATCCGACGCCTGCTCCGATTGCATCGCCGATGATCAGGATATTGACATCCTCATGTGCAGCCAATTTCCGATAGAAACTATCTCCTTCAACATTCTTTTTATTATCCGCCGTATCTTCACCGGATAATGTGTCTGTTGCAGGAGGAACTTCGCCGTCTTCCGCAGCTCCTGAGTCTGCAGAATCTCCGGCGCTCATTCCCTGATCTGAATTCAGATCGTCAAACACATTCCCGGAATTCTCAGACAGAGAATTATCATGCTCTGACATCTCTGTGCCTGACTGCACTTTGCTCTGAAACGAAAGGCTGCCGAAAAAAATATATACTATCCCGATCAATGATATAATCAGGAATATTCGATCCCGTCGGCTCATCTTACCTACTCCTTGCGCACAAAAAAGACGATTTATACAACTGGAAAACTCAATTATTTATCTGCAGTCAAGAAATCGGAACGGCTCATCATCCGGCATGGAAAGGAACTGCATCATCAGAAAAGCTGCCCTGAGTGACAGTTTCTCCTCGGAAAGAATACGCCGTACTTCAGCTTTATCTGCGAGAACAACTTCTATCCACTCAGATGACTCAAGCGCCCGCTCACCGATCCTGACCGCATAACCGAAAACCGCACTCCCGGGTTCGTCCGTAAAACCGGGCGCCAGAAAAAACGGACGCCTGCAAAACGCCTCTCCGCCTGTATATTCCCTGAAAACTATACCGGTCTCCTCATACATCTCCCGTACTGCTGCCTGTCCGGGAGATTCACCCGGGTCAATAAGACCGGCCGGCAGCTGATAAATCGCCTCGTCGACAGGAAAACGGTACTCCCGCTCGACAACAAGTCTGGGGTGTTCTTCTTCTGTAATTGCATAGATGCAGATCCCCTCCGGGACCAGTTCATGTGTTTTGATCTTCAGCCTTTCCTCAGAGTTTCTGGTACAGAAATAATAGTCTCTGTCATTCCCGTCCCGATCCTCAAAGCCGAGATGATACATATTAAGAAAACGATTGTCCGTCTGCTTTTCTATACTTTTAATATGACTTCGATTGTCCATTCTCTTTCCTTTTTGCAATTACCCGCTCGTTGCTGCAGCCGCTTTGATCTCCGGCGCAGAATGCCCGCGCGTAAGTCTGTGATTTAAGCTCAATATCATTCTCATCCTGCGAAGAAATCAGTCATATAATCCATAAGACTCTTGAGCGATTTTTCCGCTTCCTTCGCCGACTTTTCTTTCACCCCGCAGTAGAACTTTATTTTCGGTTCGGTTCCGGATGGCCGGGCGCAGCACCACGCTCCGTTTCCCAGCTCGAAATACAGTACATTAGATCTCGGCAGATTTGTCTGTCTCACATGTCCGGTCGTCAGCTCTTTGATCGTGCCGGTGCTGTAATCTCGAACAGCGTTAACCTTAATCCCGTCAAGTGTATCCGGATGATCCGCCCTGATGTTTTCCATCATTCTGCTGATTTTGAGCGCTCCGTCCTTTCCTTTCAGGGTAAGATAGGACATACCTTCCATATAATAGCCGTATTCTTCATAGAGATCATTCATTGCATCAACAAGAGTCTTATTTCTCAGCTTATAAAATGCAGCAAGCTCGCAGAGCATCATTACCGCTACACAGGCATCCTTATCACGCGCATATGTGCCCGAAAGACATCCGTAGCTCTCCTCGAGCCCAAACAGAAAATCGCCCTCTCCCGCCTCCTCAAATAAGCGTATCTGTTCTCCGATGAACTTAAATCCCGTTAAAACTTCGACGAGTTTACAACCGTATTTTTCCGCAATAGGCTTTGCAAGGTCTGTCGTTACGATTGTTTCGGCAACGATCGGGTTAGGAGGCATAGTACCTGTTTCCGTTCTTTCACGCAATATGTACTCACAAATCAGAGCACCGGACATATTCCCCGTAAAACTCACATACTTTCCGGACGCGCGGTCCTTTGCATAAACCCCGAGACGGTCAGCATCGGGATCTGTAGCGAGCACAATATCGGCATCGACGGACTCCGCAAGTTCAAGCGCCAGTTGCCATGCACAGGGCTCTTCGGGATTCGGATAGGGAAGCGTCGGAAAGCTGCCATCCGGCTGCTCCTGCTCAGGCACTACTAAGACTTGAGTAAAACCCAGCTCCGACAGAATCCGTCTGACAGGAACATTACCGGCCCCGTTAAGAGGCGTGTAAACGATTTTGATATTCCGGGCAGCCTCAGGTATTATTTCGGGATGAATACTCTGTTTCTTGACTGCCTGTACATACCGATCGTCCATATCCTCACCGATTGTATGATAAAGCCCTTTTTCCACAGCCTCCTTTTTGCTCATCGTTCTGACCTGCTCATAGGAAGTGACGTCTGCGACCGCTTTCATGATATTACGGTCATGCGGCGGGGTAATCTGTCCGCCGTCTTCCCAGTAGACCTTATAGCCGTTATACTCACTGGGATTGTGGCTGGCGGTGATCACGATACCGGCAATGCAGCCGAGTTCCCTGACGGCAAATGAAAGCTCCGGCGTAGGACGCAGACTCGGAAACCTGTATGTTCGAATGCCGTTTGCATTAAGACACAATGCAGCCGCCTCTGCAAATTCAGGAGACATTTTACGGGAATCGTAGGCAATAGCCACTCCCTTCTCAGCACCTCCCGATTCAAGCACATAATTTGCAAGTCCCTGTGTGGCTTCACAAACCGTGTAGACATTCATGCGGTTCGTGCCGGCTCCGATCACGCCTCGAAGCCCTCCGGTTCCAAACACAAGTTTTCTGTAAAAGCGATCTTCGATTTCAGCCTGATCACTTCTTATCGCTCTCAGTTCTTCTTTTGTACTTTCATCAATATATGGACTGTCAAGCCATGCTTTATATACATCATATGAAGTCATTAATAGGTTATTCTCCTCAATAAATACAAGCTTTGTCTGACCGGTCTGCTG
>CAMYVI010000273.1 GCA_947302185.1 uncultured Lachnospiraceae bacterium | reverse complement strand
ATGTATTTGCAGTCGGAGATTCTGCCGGAGCACACACACTGGAGCTTTTTGCCGCGCTATGCACGAACAAAGATTACCGGGATCTGGTCTGCTGCAATCCGCCTGAAAATTTTGTGCCAAAGGCAATCGCACTGAACTGCGGCGTGCATATTGTCACTGTATCAGATCAGCCGAAAGATAAATTTTCCACAGATCTCATGGCCGACTACCTTGAAAATAAGGGGACGGAAGAGGAACTGCACAAAGTCAATGTTATAGAATGGATAACAGAAGATTTTCCTCCGACATTCCTCATGACCGCCCAGGATGATTTTCTGAAGTTCCAGATACCGGATCTTATCAAAGCTCTTCTGGCTAAAAATATAAGTCATCAGCTCCGTTTTTATACAGACACTGAAGTGAAGTTAGGACATGTATTCCATCTTGACATACGTCTGGATGAAAAAATCGGTTGTAACGATGAGGAGTGCAGATTCTTCCGAAGCTTATTAAATTGACCCGCTTTTATGATGAATAAACAGATGAAAAAATGTCAATTCCGGTTGATTGTTTCACACCTACAAGGACAACGCGCTTTTTTCTACAATAAGCTCATAACAAACAACTCCTCTACTAAAAGAGCGAAGGAGGAATATCATGGCAGATTATAAAGCATTATGTGAGCAGATAATTGAAAAAACAGGCGGGAAAGAGAATATAAAAGGAGCTTTCCACTGCATGACAAGATTACGCCTTACACTGGCGGATAATTCCAAAGTGGACATGGACGGATTGAAAGCCATTCCGAAGGTCCTCGGAGCCCAGTTCTCCGGAGACCAGTTCCAGGTCATCATCGGACCTACTGTCGGCCAGGTGTACAAAGACTTCTGTGAGATTACAGGCCTTAACGCAAACAAAGCAGTAGAAGAAAATCTGGATGCAAATCTGACGGAAAGCGGAAAGAAACCGTTCAGCATTAAAGATTTCCCGTCCGCCGCACTTGATTATCTCTCCGGTTCTGTAGCACCATGCTTACCGATCATGCTCGGCGCCGGCTTCTTCCGGATGTTCTACTCACTGCTCGGATCAGGTCTTTTAAATGTCCTTCCCGATGATTCAGCGTTCATGCAGTCTCTGAACGCGATTGGTAATACAGGCTTCTACTTCCTGCCGATTTTCGTGGCTTGGGCTGCTGCTAAAAAGCGAAAGACCAACATCCAGATGGCGCTTGTACTCAGCGCGCTCCTGCTCGCTCCGGAAATCAGGGCGATCGTGGATGCCGGCAATCCGTTCCTTTTCTACGGCGCGATTCCGATGCAGCTCAATGATTATTCATCCGCGGTCCTTCCGCCGCTGCTTCTTGTCTGGGCACTCAGCTACGTATATCCGTTCGTTGACAAATATATGCCGAAGTCACTGAAGGTAATCGGAACACCATTTGTAACTCTTATCGTAATGGCACCCCTTACGCTGTGCGGCTTAGCTCCGCTCGGCAGCTGGATTGGCAAAGTTCTTACAGTTATCATCGGTGTAGTGTATCAGTACGCAGGCCCGCTTGCTGTCGGTCTGATTGGCGCTCTTTGGATGTTCATGATCGCAACAGGAATGCATATCGCAGTTATCCAAATGGCAATCATCAATATGATGACTGCCGGAAACGATCCGGTCGTACTTGCAGGTTCAACAGTTGCCAACTATACCCTGATGGGACTCGCGCTTGCCTACTTCATCCGCGCAAAAGGTGAGGCAAAACAGGTGGCAGGTGCAAATGCAGTCACCCTCATCGCAGGTGGTCTCTCCGAGCCGACGATATTCGGAGTCCTTCTCCAGAATAAACGTGCTATGATGTATCAGATAATCGCCGGCGGTATCGGTGGCGTGGTCTGCGGAATCCTTCACGCAAGCTTCTACACAATGGCAGCAGCGAACTTTATGAATGCCCTCGGCTTTGTTGGCGGCCCGACAGACAACTTTGTAAAAGGCGTGATTTCCTGCGCAGTAGGATTCGGCGTTGCGCTCATCATCGGCGTAGTGTTCGGATTTGACAACAAAAAGGGATCGATTTTCAAGAAGAAGGCATAAGACAGGACTTGAGAAAGGAGCATATATGATCATTTTAGGTATTGACATCGGAGGAACCAATTTCCGCATCGGAGCAGTGAATGAGAAGAATGAGCTTGTGAAATTTGAAAAGGTATCGGTTGGCACAGTGTTTCAATCAGGTGACATACTGACCGATCTGGCGACTAAAATCAAAGAATTCGGAGAAAATCTTGACTACGCTGCAGTGGCGATCGGATTTCCCGCAACACTGAATGCAGATAGAAGCCGTGTAATCCAGGCGCCGAACATTCCTTTTATGGAGAACCTGCCGGTATGCAGCGAGTTGCGTGAGACACTTGGTGTTCCGGTATATGCGGAACGCGACGTGACATATGCGCTCTGTTATGACTCAAATAAATATGAGCTCCCAAATAAAGGCATGACCTGCGGCATTTATTTCGGGACAGGAATCGGAAATGCAATTTCCATAAACGGAATGCCGCTTGTCGGCGCACACGGCACAGCGGGCGAGATCGGTCACATCCCGGTAGCTCACAGCGAGGAAGTATGCGGATGCGGTAATGTCGGATGTTCGGAAGCTGTCGCCGGCGGAAAAGCTCTTGCGAAGCTCCAGAGAGAAAAGTATCCGGATACGCCGATCGGGGATATGTTCGCCTTCCACAGTGAAGATGCAGAACTCCGTGACTTTGTAGATATGATGGCGATTGTCGTTGCAACTGAAGTAAATATTCTTGACCCTGATTACATGATCCTTGGAGGCGGAGTCTTCGCTATGAAAGGATTCCCGATGGATTATCTCACTGAGAGAATCGAGGAGAGAGTCAGAAAGCCGCTTCCGCTGGAAGAGCTGAAGCTCATCTATGCGGAGGATGAACCGGACAAGAGTGTTGTAGGCGCAGCAATCTATGCGCGAAATAAAATGATACAATAACAGACGGTTCTTTATGCAAGGCCGGATGAATACCTGTATTTCTCCGGCCTTAAAAGGCAGTACAGTATGTCGACCTTAGCTAATAGGAGAAGAGATATGCTTGAAATATATGATGTACAAACAGAATACCGCACCAACCCGTTGGGAATCGACGAGAAGAGGCCGGCTTTCAGCTGGAAACTGCGCTCAGACCGCAACGATACTATGCAGACCAGTTATCGAATCGTGGTATCGCCCAAAGATGCCGGTATATGGAACCGGGTCTGGGACAGTGAATGGACCGAGACAGACCAGAGCTTATATCTGGTCTATGCCGGTGAGGAATTAAGCCCCAGGACAGAGTATCTGATTGATATCTATGTTCGCGATAATTATGACAGAATTGCGCATGCTGAAGGGTGTTTTGAAACGGGACTTATAGATGCCGGCATGATTTCGGCGGACTTCATAACACATGGGTTTTCTGATGAGATGGAGGCGTGTGCAGTATTTACACAGAATTTTTCGGCAAAGAAAAAGGTCGTCAAAGCAAGAGCGTATGTCTCGGCTCTCGGCGTGTACTGCATACATGTGAACGGCAAGAGGGTCAGCGAGGATCGATTTGCACCAGGATGGACTTCTTATCAGGAACGCCTTCAGTACCAGACCTATGACATCGCTGAGTATCTGGAGAAAGACAACCATATTGAAATTACAGTTGGGAACGGGTGGTATAAAGGTATTCTCGGTTTTTATAACCAGGGCAACCATTACGGAAAAAGAACAGCGGTTATCGCCGAGATTGAACTTTATTACGAAGATGGCAGCAGGGACATCATTAAGACGGATGAGAGCTGGAAATCCACCACAGGACCGATTCGATACAGTGAAATTTACCATGG
>CAMYVI010000272.1 GCA_947302185.1 uncultured Lachnospiraceae bacterium | reverse complement strand
GGAAGGTGCTTCGCACCATGCGCGGCGCGGCAAGAACGCCGAGGCGTTCTTGATAGAAAAAAAGAAGGCCGCTATGAGGGGTTGCGGCCTTCCGGGGATGCCGAATGATTCGGCATTGAAAAAGTGAGTGCTGTTTTCAGCACATATAATATATAACATACAAGTTTGAACAAATCATGAACAAAACCAAAAAATTAAAAAATTAGTCAATATAAATAAAAAAAGTAAATTCCTTTATGTGCAAGGTGCAATATTGCTCAAAAAGCGAGAGGTTTAATGCGTATGAATGAAGCAGATGCGACACTGATTCTGAAAAAAGGAGAAGGCCGGTTCCTTAAATCCGGAGGAGCATGGGTATTCGACAATGAGGTGGCCGAAGTCCGCGGAAGCTTTGTGAACGGCGATGTTATCAGTGTGCAGGATTTTGACGGGTATCCCATGGGCAAAGGTGTGATAAACACTAATTCGAAGATACGTATCCGCATACTGACACGGGATCCTTCCGACCGTGTGGACAGGGATTTTATCAGAGAGCGGGTAAGGAGGGCGTGGGAATACAGGAAGGATACGGTCGATACAGCCAGCTGCCGTATAATTTTCGGTGATGCGGACTTTCTGCCCGGAATTACGGTCGATAAATATGAGGATGTACTTGTCATCGAGTCCCTTTCTCTGGGAATGGACCGCATGAAAATGCTCATTCTTGACGAGCTTGCAGATGTGCTGTCCTGTGACGGGATCCGAATCAGAGGAATCTATGAGCGAAGCGACGCCAAAGAGCGTCTCAAGGAGGGGATGGAAAGAACGAAAGGCTTTCTGTCAGAACCGTTTGATACACAGGTTCCCATTACAGAGAACGGGGTGAGGTATCTGGTCGACGTGGCTGACGGGCAGAAGACAGGATTTTTTCTTGATCAGAAGTATAACCGTGCTGCAATCGCACGGCTTTGCAAGGGAAAAAAGGTGCTCGACTGCTTTACCCATACCGGATCGTTCGCATTGAACGCCGCGCTCGCCGGCGCCGGGAGCGTTCTCGCTGTCGACGCATCAGAGCGGGCGATAGCTCAGGCTGAGCTCAACGCCGGACTGAACGGTTTTTCGCGGATCGATCAGAGTGAGCATCCGTGGATGAGCAACTCACTCGGAACCAGGCTCCGATTTATCACGGCGGATCTTGTTGAGATGCTTCCGGAAATGGAGAAGGCAGGAGAAGAATTCGATGTCGTGATCCTGGATCCGCCGGCATTTGCTAAATCCAGGCAGAATGTGAGGAACGCCGAAAAAGGTTACAGGAAGATCAACAGAGCGGGCTTGCGTATAGTGAAGGATGGAGGTTATCTCGCTACATGCACGTGTTCGCATTTTATGACCAGAGAGCTCTTCGAGGAGATGCTTAGAAGGGCTGCGAGGGAAGCCCATGTGAGGCTTCGCCAGATTGAGGCGAGAACCCAGGCACCCGATCACCCGATCCTCTGGGCTGCGGATGAGAGTTCTTACCTGAAATTCTACATATTTCAGGTGGTGAGAGAGAGACATTGAAATAAAGAAAGGAAGAATTATGATATACGAAGAGGCTTTAAGGAAACTTACATCTTGCGGACAGGAGCATCTGCTCGCATTCTATCCCGAACTGAGTAAAGGTCAGCAGGATGAACTGCTTAAGCAGATTGAAGAGACGGACTTTTCTATTGTGAATGCGCTCGCCGATGAGAAGGCAAATACAGCCCGCGGTGAACTCTCACCGCTGTCGGCAATGACAGTCTCTCAGATTGCTGAGAGAAAAGATGAATTTACCGAAACAGGCCTCAAGGCTATCCGCGACGGAAAAGTTTGCGCGGTCCTTCTGGCAGGAGGCATGGGCACGCGGCTCGGAAGTGCGGACCCGAAGGGAATGTATGATATCGGCGTAACGAAACATGTCTATATATTCCAGCGTCTTGTGGAGAACCTTCTTGACGTTGTGAAGGAGTCCGGTACATGGATCCGGCTGTTCGTCATGACGAGCGAGATCAATGACGCGAAGACCCGGGAGTTCTTTAAAGAACATAATTATTTCGGCTATAAGGAAGACAGAATCATGTTTTTCAAGCAGGATATGGCTCCGACCGTTAACTTTAACGGGAAGATCCTTCTTGAGAGCAAGGGCAGAATCTCCACATCACCGAACGGCAACGGAGGATGGTTCTCTTCCATGGTCCGTGCGGGAATCGCCGATATTCTTAAGGAAGAAGGAATCGAATGGCTCAATGTGTTCGCTGTCGACAATGTTCTGCAGAGAATCTGCGATCCGGCCTTCGTCGGTGCAACGATCCTTTCAGGTAATGAGGCGGGCTCGAAAGTTATCCGGAAGGCCGATCCGGATGAAAAGGTCGGCGTTATCTGCAAAGAGGATGGGAGAACTGCTGTCGTCGAGTATACGGAGATGACTGACGAGTTGAGAAATTCAGTTGATGAGAACGGTGATTATCTGTATTATTTCGGAGTCATTCTGAATTATCTGTTCAGTGTGAAGGGACTTCTCAGAGCTCTCGATGAGGAGCTGACGGTACATATTGCCAGAAAAAAGATTGCATGCATAGACAGCAGCGGGAATGACGTGAAACCGGAGGAGCCGAACGGATGTAAGTTCGAATTATTTATATTTGACCTGCTCAAGGCTCTGGAAGGATGTCTGCCTTACGAGGTCGTGAGGGAGTATGAATTTGCCCCGATCAAGAACAGGACCGGAGTTGATTCGGTGGAGAGTGCGAGGGAGCTCTGTGCGAAAAACGGGATAGAGCTGTAATGGGGAACGGTTTGGCAATTGCCTCGAGGAATACATATCCGTAAGGAAATTGCGCAGGAGAAGAAGATAGACCTGAAGAGAGGAGAATATGGAAGAACGAGAGAGAAAACTTGCCCTTCTGATTGATTCGGATAATGTGTCCGCCAAGTATCTGAACGGAATTTTCGATGAGCTGGCACAGTACGGTATCATTACTTACAGACGTATTTACGGTGACTTCACAACGCAGGCCAATGCAAGGTGGAGCGACAGACTGCTCGAGAAGTCGATTATTCCGATACAGCAGTTTTCGAACACGACCGGAAAGAATGCAACGGATTCTGCACTCATCATCGATGCAATGGATCTGCTCTATAATTCAAATGTAGAAGGATTCTGCATTGTATCATCGGACAGCGACTTTACCCGTCTGGCGAGCCGGCTTCGCGAATCCGGCAAGATTGTCATAGGAATGGGGGAGAAGAAGACGCCGGATTCCTTCAGAGCTGCCTGTACGGTCTTTACCGAGCTCGAGAACCTGCTTGAGAATGAGAATTCCACGAGCGGGACCGACAAGGAGGCTATCGAGAAGGATATTATCAATATCATCACTCAGAATGACAACAAAGGCAAACTCACCGGTTCGGGTGAAATCGGCAGTAAGCTTCAGAATAAGTATCCGGATTTTGATATCCGGACATTCGGCTACAGTCAATTGTCGAAGTTCCTGGAGGACATGGATGCTATAGAGGTCCTGAAAGAGAATAACGCCATAACAGTCAGATTGAAAGATGAGGACAGTGAGGCGGATCAGGTGATACAGGATATAGTGGATATCGTAAAGAGGCGGTCGAAGCCGATAGCGCTGGCGACGCTCGGCCAGGAAATCCGGAGGAAGCATCGGAACTTTAATGTCAAGCTGTATGGGTACAGTCAGCTTTATAAGTTCATTGACAATATACCGGAGCTGACAGTTAAGGGAGATAAGAACGACAGGAAGGTATCATATAGTCCCGGAAAAAAGAAGAAATAATAAACGCCTCCGGCGGATCGCAGCCGCGCATTAAGGAAGGTGCTTCGCACCATGCGCGG
>CAMYVI010000271.1 GCA_947302185.1 uncultured Lachnospiraceae bacterium | reverse complement strand
TCATTTCCTGCCTTTATTATGAACTGGCAGAGCGATTTTTCCGCGGCCGCAGGGATTACAAAAGTTTGTTCGTTGTCTTTTTATGGCTCGTCAATATTTTCGGATACTATTCCGTATACGGACAGTAGACTTTCATGATGACAAGACTGTGGCAGGGAAAGTCGATCGTTGCGGCAATAGGTATTCCTGCAATGATTATGCTTCTGCTCGATGTCTATAATGACAGTACGGACAGGACAGCATACATCTTGCTCTTTATGACGAACGCATCGATGTGTTTTTTCTCGGGAATGGGCATTATTCTCATGCTGATTATGACTGCATGCTACGGACTGGTTTATGCAATCGACCAGAAGAAATTTCGGATTCTGCTTTATCTGGGGGCAACTTGCATTCCCAATATATTTTGCTATATTATTCATCTGGGACTGCGATTCTGGATTTTGCGATAAGTTAAGTACAGCAGGGTGAAACATGTTTTTAGATGATATTCAGAAAGTATATGAACTGGCGGTAGCTTATATAGGTAACGGACGCTACTTTGCATTTGCAATGGCATCTCTGTTATTTTTATTTGTTACGTCCAAAAGAATACGTCCGCGTCTGATTTATCCGATTCTCGTTACGATTGTAGTCATCGCAACACCGTGGCTCTATCATTATGTATTCAATCGGGATGCTTACTGGCGTGTGTTCTGGATGTTCCCGGGGGCGGTGCTTATAGCCCTCTTTTGTGTAAGACTGATACAGGCTTGCGAGAATGCCGCTGAGCGTATTGCGATGACGCTTTTTCTGATACTGCTTCTGTTCTTCATGGGGACGAATATGTACACAGCTGAGAGGACCAGACCGGATGGATCCAAAGAGCGCATCCTGACAGTGGCGACCAATCCGGAGAAAGTATCGGACGGCGCTAAACGGGTAGCGGATATTTTGCTCGCAATTGAAGATTCGCCGAATGTCGTTTCCCGCAAGAAATATGTATATGAGCTCCGGCAGTACTCTGCAAAAATCCGGCTGTACTACGGACGGGATATTGAGGCTTTGTAGTTCCGATCAGTAAAGATGATAAGTGGCGCTACGAAGTGCACAAGGGACTTGAAAGCAGTTCACCTGACTATAACCGCATACTCCGCATATGTGATGTGACAGGCTACAATTTCCTGATTACTTCTTCAACCTACAGAATCAACGAGTCTCTTCTTGATAAACACGGATATCGTGAAGTTGCAATCTTGGACGGCAGCGCTATTTATTATAAGCCGTATACTTTAGGTCAGGAAAACGCTGATAAAAAAGCAGCAGAGGAGAGCGAGAGCGGAGCAACGACTGAAGATACTTCGGTTGCAGCGGAAGAAGAGATATCGACTGTTACGGCAGAAGGAACGCCGGCGGCAGAAGCAGACACATCAGCCGCTGCGACGGAAGCGGAATCGCGGCCTGCGGAAGGGCAGAATACGCAGTCCCCTATCTCGGATTCCGATACAGAAGCTCAGACGGAAGACGCTGAAACACAATCCACGGACAATGAAGGAGTGTCGGGAGATACTTCAGCTTCTCCGGAGGCATCAGAGAATAACGGTCAGGAATTGCTCGAGCAGTTTGCAGCTAATTCGTGAGGAGGCACTTCGGTGTCTCCGACACTCTTAAAGAGTGTTTGCGATGTTGCGGAGGAGAGAATTTATGCTATGAAGCAAGAATCATTGAAGAGGAATTTTGTCATGAACGCTATTCTGACAATGTCCTCTTTTATTTTTCCTATCATAACTTTCCCTTATGTATCCCGTATCCTGCAGCCGATCGGCACCGGTAAAGTGAGTTTCGCCGTATCGGTCGTCAATTATTTTTCGATGTTCGCACAGCTCGGAATTCCGACATACGGAATTCGCATCTGTGCGCAGGTCAGGGATGACCGGAGGGAACTGACAAGAACGGCTCATGAACTCCTGATGATCAACGGATGCATGAGCCTTTTTTCCTATGTTGCTTTTTTTATATCACTCTTTCTGGTTCCGAGATTTCAGTCCGAAAAAATACTGTTCATGATCGTGAGTCTGACGATTCTGTTCAATACGATCGGCATGGAATGGCTTTATAAAGCGCTTGAACAGTATACATATATCACGGTCCGTTCCGTATTTTTTAAGTTCATAGCCCTCATAGCCCTGTTTGCTCTTGTACACAGCAAATCGGATTATGTATTTTACGGCGGAATTACAATATTTGCCGCCTCCGCGTCCAACATTTTAAACTTTGTAAATGCCCGAAAATATATTGATTTTGCAAATGTCGGTCCGTATCACCCGAAAAAGCATCTCAAAGCCGTCTTCATATTTTTCGCCATGGCATGTGCGACGACAGTATACACAAATCTTGATACCGTTATGCTGGGGCTCATGAAGACGGATACCGATGTGGGATACTACAATGCAGCGGTTAGAATAAAAACGATTATGGTAAGTATCGTGACATCACTCGGAGCGGTCCTTCTTCCGAGAAGTTCATATTATATTGAACACGGGGAGATGGAGGAATTTCACAGAATCAGCGCCAAGGCCGCCAATTTTGTCATTGTACTCGCTGTACCTATGATGTTATTCTTTATATTATATGCAAGGCCCGGGATATATCTGCTATCGGGCGAAGCGTATGAAGGGTCAGTCATACCGATGCAGATCATTATGCCGACACTGTTATTTATCGGCCTGACCAATATTTTCGGTATACAGATGCTTGTCCCGCTCGGCGGCGAGAGATTCGTGCTGTACTCTGAGATAGCGGGCGCGGTGTGCGATCTCATAATAAACTGGCTTCTTATACCGAAGTATGCGTCTTCCGGAGCGGCTATCGGTACGTTAGCTGCGGAAGCAATTGTTCTTATTGTTCAAATTGCTGCTCTGGGACATGAGCTTGTTTTTATGAAAAATATGCCTTATGTCAAAGTCGTGGTTGCAGCCCTTATGGCGGTGTGTGCATCTTTTTGGGTGCTTAGACTATCGGTCGGAAATTTTCTTATGCTTCTGATCGGTTCAGTGTGTTTCTTCGGTGTATATGGAGGCGCTCTGCTGATACTCGGCGAATCGATGACGAGAGAGATCCTTCAGATGCTTATTCAGCGGATACGAAATGTAAATAGATGATATATCTTATTATAATAGCTTGAGAGAGAAGAGTGCAGGGAGATTCAGTATGGTCTTATATGTAGTCGTGCCATGCTACAACGAGGAGGAGGTCCTTCCGGAAACAGCGAGTCGTCTTCGCAGTAAGATGAACAGTCTTATAGAGTCGGGGACTATCTCCGGGGAGAGCAGGATCCTGTTCGTCAATGATGGCAGTAAGGACGGTACATGGAATATAATAAGAAAGCTTCATGGAGAGGACTCTCTTTTTCAGGGCCTGTCGCTGTCGAGAAACAGAGGGCATCAGAATGCGCTCTTTGCAGGTCTCATGACTGCCAGAGATAAGTGCGATGCCTGCATCAGCATGGACGCTGACCTGCAGGATGATATCAATGCCATGGATGAGATGATAGAACAGTATAAAGACGGCTGTGATGTTGTGTATGGCGTAAGGAAGCATCGCGATACGGATTCCTTCTTTAAGAGAAGCACGGCAATCTTTTTTTACCGTATGATGAACTGGATGGGCGTTCAGATGATCTCGAACCACGCAGACTACCGTCTCATGAGCAGGCGAGCATTGAACGGACTGGCAGAGTTTCGGGAAGTGAACCTGTTCCTTCGCGGGATTGTACCGATGATCGGTTACAAGACAGGGGAGGTCTATTATGACAGGGCAGAGCGCTTTGCGGGTGAGAGTAAGTATCCTCTTAATAAAATGGCGGCATTTGCGATGGACGGT
>CAMYVI010000270.1 GCA_947302185.1 uncultured Lachnospiraceae bacterium | reverse complement strand
GCCAAAGAACAGAAAGTAAAATCCTGTCCTTTACATAACGAGAAAAACAGTGTATATTAGTTGAAGTTATTTTTATAAATTGGAGGAACCCAATATGTATATGAATGCACTTACAGGCTCACCGGCCGGCGGAAGCATTATTATGTTCGCTTACATGGCTCTCCTGATCGGAGTTTTCTACTTCCTTCTCATTCGTCCGCAGAGGAAAGAGCAGAAGAGAATCACCGCCATGCTCAATGACATGGAAGTCGGCGACAGCGTCGTTACAACTGGCGGTTTCTACGGCGTCATCCTTGACATCACAGATGATGACGTTATCGTAGAGTTCGGCAACAATAAGAACTGCCGTATCCCGATGAGAAAGAGCGCTATTGCTGAGGTCGAGAAGGCTAACGCTGTTGAATAATTAAAAATGCACCACTCTTGGATGCACAGAACGTAGCAAATGAAAGCTGTCGCGGAAAGCGGCAGCTTTTTTGTACTCCAAAACCGGCAGAGCAAGTGACGCAAATGAATCTCACCTTGAAAAAGCCACCGAATTGTACTAATATAATATGCTGTAGCATTCTGTAAATACACTAAAAGAATGTGTATATCCCGCAAGAGGATGTCATACAAGCCTGCGGGAAGTAAACAAGAGGAGATTATGAAAAAATGTTCACCTATCATTGCCTGAATAACATTTCTGAAGTGGGTCTCAAACATATGCCGGACAACTTTAAAGAAGTAGGCTCCATTGAGGAAGCTGATGCTGTCCTCGTCAGAAGTGCAAATATGAAGGACATGGAACTGCCGGGCAAACTCATTGCAATCGGCCGTGCCGGAGCCGGCGTTAACAATATCCCGCTCGATCAGTGTTCGGAAAAGGGTATTGTTGTTTTCAATACACCTGGCGCTAACGCCAACGGAGTTAAGGAACTGGTCATTGCAGGCATGCTTCTCGCATCGCGCGATATCGTGGGAGGTATAGAATGGCTTGAAAAACAGGAAAGTACAGAAGACCTGCCTAAAAAAGTGGAGAAGCAGAAGCAGCAGTTCGCCGGCAATGAGATCAACGGAAAAAAACTCGGTATCATCGGACTCGGCGCGATCGGTGTTATGGTGGCAAATGCAGCCGTAAACCTCGGAATGAAAGTCTTCGGCTATGATCCTTTCATATCCGTACAGGCTGCGTGGAGTCTGTCACGAAACATTCGTCACGTCACAGACATTAATGAGATATATAGCGACTGTGATTACATAACAATTCATGTGCCGCTTTCAAATGACACGCGCGGAATGATCGGCAAAGAAGCCATCAGCAAGATGAAGGAAGGCGTTGTCCTCCTCAACTTCGCCCGCGATGCACTGGTAGATGAAGACGCTATCATCGAAGGCCTGAAATCCGGAAAAGTAAAAAAATATGTCACGGACTTTGTCACACCGGCAGTCGCGCATGCTAAAAATACACTCGTAACACCGCATCTCGGCGCATCCACGCTTGAATCGGAAGAAAACTGCGCGGAGATGGCTGTCAATGAGATCGTTGATTACCTTGAGAACGGTAATATAAAGAACTCTGTCAACTATCCTGCATGTGATGTGGGTGTATGTACATCTGTAGGACGTGTAGCAATCACTCACAAGAATATTCCCGGTATGCTGTCCAGATTCACCGGTGTTCTCGGTAACGCCGGCATCAATATCAGCTACCTGACCAACAAGAGCCGCGGTGCTTATGCTTACAGCATTATCGACACCAATGACACACTCACCGAGGATGTGGTCGACGGTCTCAATCAGGTCGACGGAGTATTCAAAGTACGAGTTATTAAATAAAACGTCTACGGATGAAGATCCGCAGGAGATTTTATGTATTTATATTCAATAATTAATTACTACGAGGAGCTCAGAGAATATCTTGAGGTGACCGTGCCGGTGTTCGCCGGGTTCGTACTCAAAGTCCTCTTTGCGATTTTAGTATATTGGGTCGGTGCCAGAATCATTGATACTGTGACAGGCCGATCCACAAAACGGATGCTGGACCACGGTTCAGACCCATCCATGACCGTTTATCTCAGATCTTTCCTGAGAATCGCATGCAAGCTGCTGCTTGTCATTGCGCTACTCGGTCAGCTTGGAGTGAAGGACGCAACGATCGTAGCTGCACTCGGCTCAGTCGGCGTCGGTATCGGATTAGCCCTGCAGGGCGGCGCGGCCAATTTCGCCGGCGGTGTACTGATCTTGTTCCTGAAACCTTTTAAGGTCGGAGATTTCATCGTTGAGGTCAATGAAAATAATCAGGGTACTGTCATGGCCATTGGCATGTTTTACACAGTACTTGCCGGAAAGGGTGACCGCAAGATCGTCATCCCGAATTCAAAGCTTACAGACGCTTCCGTCATCAACCTGACGGCGTCCGGCTTTTGGCTATGTGACATCACCGTCGGTATTTCGTATTATGACGATATCGACAAAGCAAGAAAAATCATGATCTCGCAGGCCGAAAATGATTATCGAGTTCTGAAAGATAAGGAGATAATGGTACTGCTTGCCGAACTCGGTGAAAGTGCCGTCAAACTCGAACTTCGCTGTTGGACATCAATCGACGATCACTGGCAGACCCTGTGGGATCTGACTGAAAGTATTAAGAAAGCATTCGATGAGAACGACATCACTATTGCGTTTAATCAGTTGGATGTTCATATTGATAAGCCCTGAAGCAGAGCGCGGGAGGACCGGATATGAAAAAGGTATTTGCAGTATTAATGATAATTATATGCGCAATGACGGTTCTTTCCGCATGCTCCTATGAAGAACTTGTTGAGGACTTCAGAGAAAAAAAGGAGACAACGGCAGAGGAAGATGTCGAAAATGAACCGGTCGATGTGACGGTAAAAGACAAATACGCTATTGTTACCCAAAAAGCGGGAGACCCGTACTACGACCTCATTGCCCAGGCGTTTAAGTCAGTCTGCACCGAAGCAGACAAAGAGTGCATTGTGTGTGCGCCGGAAAAAGGACTTTCTTCGGAGCAGGTAAGCATAGTTCAGGACCTCATTAAGCAGAAGGTCTCAGCTATTGCAATCTCACCCATCGATCCCAAGGCTATCCGGTCAACACTAAAAAAAGCAATGAATGCCGGTATCCATGTATGTTCATATGATACGATGGCAAGGCCATCCGGCAGGGAACTCCACATCAGCGGGAGCGAGATTCCGAACGTTGCGTCGACACTTTTAGACGCGGTTCTTGACCTTTCAGGCGGTGCGGGTGAGTGGGCAGTTCTATCAACGAGATCAACAGCCTACAATCAGAATCAGTGGATAAAAACCATGAAAAGTCTGTGCGAGGAGGATGAAAAGTATAAGACACTTGCATTTGCACAAACCGCCTACTGTGAAGAGAATTATCAGAAGGCATATGATCAGACTGTATCGATCCTGAGCATGAGTCCTGATGTAAAAGTAATAATTGCCTTGTCAACGACAGCGATGAGAGGCGCGGCCGAGGCTGTCACAGATCTGGGATCCGGTGTCCTTGTGACAGGTATAGGGCTTCCGGCCGCACTCGAGCAGTATATCGGAAACGATTTGTCCTGCCCATATATGTTCATGTGGAGCCCATACACACTCGGAAAAGTGACCGCTTACGCGGCAATAGGTCTTGCGACAGGAAAAATCACCGGGGAAATAGATGAGCAGTTCCGCATCGGCGGAGAGGAGGTCTATCAGGTGACAGAAGCGCCTGACGAGGCGACAGAAGTAATAGTTGACTATCCGCGGCATTATGATTCCGGCAACATAGCCGATCTCGCGGATGATGCATAAATAAGGAGGAAATAAAAATGGCAGAAAATTGTACCCCTGCAGATTGCAGCAGCTGC
>CAMYVI010000269.1 GCA_947302185.1 uncultured Lachnospiraceae bacterium | reverse complement strand
AAATGATTCGTCCATCCCGTATAGAGACTTCCATCCCTGCACTGCAGGATATACACACAGCACACACCGTCATCCGGGTTATGTGTTATTTCTTTAAACTGTACCATTATCAATGAACTTGCTGTCTTAGAGAATAATCTCCATCTCCTTCTTGAGTACCTGCATCCCCTGTTTTTCATAGAACTTCATGGCAGACGGGTTGCAGGCCCAGACATTCAGAGTGAGATGATAGCAGCCGATTTCCCTGGCGTAATCCTTTATAAAATCATAAAGTATCTGACCTGTACCCATTCTTCTAACGGTCTGATCGACACAGAGATCATCAATATACAATGTCTTGATCGGCCTGAGATTAGAGCCGTCTTTCACCTCTGTCACAATGCAAAATCCGTAACCGTATACATACTCGTCATCATCGACAGCCACGAAAATAGGTCTTGTCTTGTCATCTATGAGAATAGAAAGCTGACCAACAGTATACTTCCTCTTGTCGGTAATAAAAATATCCGGTCTTCCGTCCGCATGTACATTATTAACCTGCAGCAGTAGGTCCAGTATTCTTTCTTCATCCCTGTGCTCTGCTCTGCGGACTCTCAATTTCATGCTGTGCTCCCATCAAAAGTTTGTTAATTATTCCCATAAATATCAAGAAAAACATCAGTCCTTTGTACATTATAATCCAAACAGCGTCGCATTACTATATCGGATTATAGCTTTATAATCAATTTTTTACTAATTTCAATCCGCATTTCGGATCAAATGCAAAATACTTCCGCTTTCCGTTTTACTGTAAAAAACGGAAAAAACATGTGTCTATAACGCAATTTACACAAAAAAACATTTCATAATTTGACAAATCGGATATTTGGATTTATAATTGCGACCGTTGAGAAAAGCGCAGGTACAATCAGATCCGCGCCGAGTACAACAATAGAAAAATATGACAATTACGCACACCGGTTGTGCATCAAACTTGAGGAGGAAAAGATTATTATGGCAAGAAAAGCTGCTGATACAACAAAGAAGGCTGCTGATACAGCAACAAAGAAAGTAACTGAGACAAAGGCCGCTGCCGCAAAGAAGGCTGCCGCAACAAAGGCTGCTGCTGAGAAGGCTGTCGCTGAAGTTGAGAAGGAAGTAGAGAAAGTCGCCGCCGAGACAAAGGCCGCTGCTGAGAAAGTCGCAAAGAAGGCAACAACAAGAAAGACAGCTCCTAAGGCTACTGTTACCGTAGAAGCCGCCGGCAGACAGTTCGATATCACAGCGATCGCTGACAAGGCTGTTGCAGCTTACAAGGCAATGAACGAGAAGGCAGCTGTCAAGACTGTTGACGTATATGTAAAGCCGGAAGAAGGCGTTGCATATTATGTAATCAACGGCGAAGGCTCCGCAGATTTCAAGGTAGAGCTTTAATCTCCGACGCAGAATTCTCGTGACAAATGTCTACGATGAATGCGCAAAATGAAACTCATCTCTGACATGAGATACAAAGTAAGTGCCTGAGATTAAACGTCTCCGGACTTTGTGTCCTAATATTGTATTCAAGCGCAGAAGCGGCTGACGCACATAGTTGTGTGAGCCGCTTCTTTTTATACCCAAAAACCTTCCTCGTTTCCTTATCTCGCTCGCAAGACCTGGCGTGGGATCAGGGGCAGCGCCGGCCGACATAATTCCCAACCGGATCCCTGTGGTCTCCGCTTCGCCCACCAAAAAAGGAGCGCTTTCGCGCTCCTTTAGAGATGATTCTTTTTAGAACAGATATCCGCTCCAGTATACCCAGTTCCTTGTGTCTGTATAACCGTAGTTGCCGGTATAAGCCGGATCTGTCGGATCAATGCTGTTATAAGCTCGTGGCTGCGGCACATGGACAAGCGGCCGAGCCAGATTTGCTCCGACATATACAGGCGTTCCGGAATCAACATACGTAAATGTCCACCATGCATAACGTACACACATACGGACACAGCCGTGTGACTGACGTGTGCCGAGCAGGTTGTAGACTCCAGGATTCAGATTATGGTCATTTGCATATCCGCAGGCAACTGAATGGAAATACTCGCCGTTATTTGTCCAGTCAATGTAGCTGGATCCCGCGATGACTGTGTATGCGAGAAGCTCTGTCGCGTACTGTCCGTAGGACGGTCCCATAAGCTCTTTCCAGCGATACTTCGTTCTTGTCTTGCGGTTGCCGAAGTCAGTCGGTGTGGATGTTGTTCCGGGCGATACGAGGAATGAGAATACCGGAAGGTTCCAGCTATTTGTTCCCTTATACTTCGTATATACCGTCGCAAGGCACGGGGACGCGTTATCAATCGTAATATAGTATGAGCAATTCGGTGCAGTGTATCCGTTCCAGGTCTTCTTGGATCCGAACAGGGCTGTAAGGTACGGACGAGTATCCGTATTTTCCTTGCCATTCAGGCCCTTATAGTAATAATAGTATGAACCATACTTCTTCCAGCCTGTATATGGGAGACCCTTTCCGTCCACATAATACTTGCCATCCTCAATGAATGAGTTCGTCTTATGTGTAGCGTCGGCATTATAATAACGCTTTGTTTTTGCGTACTTCTGCCAGCCCGGAGTTACCTGACCTGCAGTGAAATAGAACTTCTGAGAATTATCATTCCTGAGAGAAGCCTGCTCAACGTTAGTACCGGAAGAGAAGTTGCCTCCCTTTATTGTCAGGTACTTGCCGGTGTGCTTATTGATAAAGTAGCATGCGCCATCCTTGTCAGCCTGAACGATCTTCCAGATCTGTGAATTCCAATCCGAGTGGAACGGACGAGCGCAGATATTTGCGCCGTCGGCCTTATTGCCGGACTTGACACTCACCGAGTTTCTCGAGGAAACATTGGCCATCTTATAATAACCGCCGCCGAGCGGAACGATAGACCAAAGCTGGTCTGTCTTCTTAGTCTGGCTCTCTACATCGATGTTTGTATTATCAGCCTCGCTGCCGCCCTTTACTGTGAGGAAAAGACCTTTGTTGCCCTTGCTGATGATTCTGATCATCGGACCTACCGGAATCTTCAATTTCACATTGGCCACAACGAACTGCCACTTCTGTGTTTCGCCTGCTTTCAGCTTATTGATTTCAATATTAGTACCTGCAGCTGTCTTGCCGCCGGCAAGTGTCAGATAAAGGTTACTTCCGACACCCTTGATATAATAAGCGTCAGCTCCATTCGAAGCAGTGGTCTTTACCAGGTGCCATCTCTGGCTATCCGGAGTTCCGTTACCCCACTGTAAGACGTCCGAACCCGCTGTCTTCTGGGCACCGTATACACAGACGGCTTTTCCGGAATCATAATTGATGAAGGAATAGATATTGCCAAAGCCTACGCTCTTAACAGTAAATCTCTGACCGGATTTTCCGACAGACTGAAGCTTATAGCTGGTTCTGAGTTCCTTATCCGCGACTGTTGCAGCCATATCTGTTTTTGCCGCGCTTACAATATTATAATAGTTGTCGTTGCTGATCGTAATTGTCGGATTCTCTGTAGCTTCGAATTTCCAGAGCTGGTGATTGTCTTCCTTCGGTGTATCGACCGTAAGGTTGCCGCCCGCAAGATTAGTCGGAGCTGTGATAACGACATTCGGGTTCGCGCAGTTAACAATGTAAACAGATTCCGGGTCGCTGACGGATTTTCTGATATACCACTGCTGATTATTATAGATCTTGATATCACGCTGTGTGACGCCTTCTCCCGCGTTCGGAGTAGTTACATTCACGCCAAGTCTCTTATTGGACCAGAAGCAGAGAATACGATACATTCCGTCGCCGTCAGCAGATACTTTAAAGACGACCGCATCCTTTGCCGCAGTCGGCGTGTGCTTATTGATCTCGACCCTGTTCTGGTTGGCCATGCCGTCATTC
>CAMYVI010000268.1 GCA_947302185.1 uncultured Lachnospiraceae bacterium | reverse complement strand
GCTGCGCGAACGCCATGCATTTTGTCAACAGCCGCGGCGAAGATGTCATCGTCGGGACGAACCGTGAAATTGATGAGGCAGCACTTTATACAATCACCGAATAAATCTGATTGGAGGAAATTATGCTCGAACAATTAAAATTGGAAGTTTATGAAGCGAATATGGAGCTCCCGAGACGCAATCTCGTCACTTATACATAGCTTTGACGGTAGCCGGAAATTGGTGTGGCGTAAAACACAGAATGTCTATTCTGTCAACCGATGCATAATAAAAGAGAAAAAATCTTGTTATGAGGTGATTTGAAATGGATAATACCTATGAAAGAATGGAGATCATTATAGAGTGGAACGGAAACATTGTGATTATAAAAGCGAAGGGCAGGATCGATGCAGTGACAGCAAACGCTTTTGCGGACGCGATAGAAAAGGATATTCATACAGCCGAGGAGCTCGTTTTTGATTTTTCTGATGTCGAATATATCTCTTCCGCAGGACTCCGCGTGCTTCTGACTGCACAGAAGGAAATGGACAGAAGAAATTGTGTGATGACAGTAACGCACGTAAAAGAGAATGTAATGGATATTTTCGAAGATAGCGGTTTTACTAATTTTATCGATGTTGAGGAAAATTGATTAGGAAACGTGTCGGGTTAAGGACAGTTTCCCGAAAGAGAGGGACGGTCCGTTCCCGGGAACCCGTACAGACGGATTCCTCAAACTTGCCTTATTGACTTATATTTAAAGGAATATCGTGCTGCACAGGACAGGATGAAGGCAGAAGGGATACTTGCCTGATGTCATTTTAGAGTTTGATATAGGGCGGTTTTCTGCCCTCGCTAAAGCACCGGCAGCGTGCTCAATCTATGAAATAGAAAGAATGAAGTAAAAGCAAATAGCATACATGTAAACCTAAGGGGCTGTCGCACTAAGCTGTACTGTGGAGCCTTCCGGATCGACCTGTACTGCGGAGTCTTCCGCATCGACCTGTACAGCAGAGTCTGTAGAAACTTCCTGCGCAAAAGAGCCGTCCGCTATGACGGTCAGCGGCCGGACCTGAAGAGCGCATATAAGGCCCAGACAAACGAGGCCTCTCCACCAGGCCGCGATGAAACGGATGGCAGGCTTCTCTCCTGTCATCGTTTTGCCTTTCACAAAAATGATATATCCAGCATTTTCCCCTCACCTTTTCCGCGATAGATAAGGTACAGCGGATACTTTCCTTTAGCAAAAGGCACCTCCATGCCGCATGATATCCATTCCCCGGATGCCGGCATTTTAATCTCCGCAATACACTCCGCTGCAATCTCGTTTACTGATATATATCCTTCCGGCAATCCCTGATATACCTCAATAACTGCATCCTGTTCGCATTTCGCTGTTACCGAGAAGAAACCCGCACCGGTAAAATCAAAATAGCGATATCCTATCAGCGCTCCGTCCTGCAGCTCTGTTACATACTGCTTACCGTCTCCGCTCCCGATATGCGGAAAATGCTCCGTGAACTTATGGTTGCTCCCGTGCGGCATATGTCCGTTTGTGAGAACACAGCAAATCGCTGCGGGATACTTGCCCTCGGCGGTAAGAGGCTCTCCATTTAGCCCGCATGAACTGACTTCAATCTGGCATATTTTTCCGTCAGGCAATATCTCGATCGGCTCTGCACATCCCTGCCTGCTGTAATCGGATTTATGCGTCAGTCTGTGATAGAAGACATACCACTGATCCCCGATTTTTTCGATTCCTCCATGTGTCGTTCCGGTCATATTCAACCGTCCGGAACCGATTCTTCCGCTAAACCCGACATCACCGTTGGAGACAATTGTCCCTCCGTATTCATAACCGTAATCAGGATAATCACTCACTGCATAGCAAAGCTCATGATTCAGGCAGGAAGAATAGACAAAATAATACTTTTTTCCCACCTTGCGTATTGAACTCCCCTCAAAAAATGAATGTCCTTCAAAAGATGTCCCTTTCACTTTATATGGGATAATAGGATGTGCTTTTTCTTTAACTGTCAACATGTCATTCTCAAGAATGACCGAATATGCACCCATCACGCTCACGCCGGCTGCATGTGTCACAATCTCCTCGCGAGACTTATTGAACATCTCCATCTCTTCTTTGATCGCATCCTCATCCGTGAGAAAATCTTCTTCCTCTTCGCTCAGGTACTGCGTGCCGTAATACAGACGGATTATTCCTTCATCATTAATCACAGCCGGGTCAAAACATACGCCGTCCTGCATAGGAGATCCGTCTGTGTGTCTCACGAATCCAAGATACTGATATTTTCCTGCCGGCGTATCGCATACCGCCACACGGATAGGCCCATGGTAGCCGCCTTGCCCGAATTTTCCCGAAAGGCAATAGTACAGGTAGTATTTTCCGTCATTTCCGCGGACAACATCCGGTGCGTAAAGATATTCGCGGACAACCGGAGAATAGCTACTGTCCTTTTTTCCGTAATCAGGGTCTTGAGAAGCACGATAGATAACCCCCTCATAGCGCCATGTGCGCAGATCGTCCACCGCTGCAGAATAGCAGACATAATCCAGCATGCAGAACGTCTCACCGTCCTCCTTATCGTGTGAGCCGAACACATATACTCTACCGTCAAAAACATGCGGTTCCGCATCCGGGACGTATTCATCAAGCGGAAGATATGGGTTGTATACTTGTTTTTTCATTTCCTATTTCCCCTTTTTTTATTTCATCGCAAGTAACTTTTAATACAAAAAAGACCTTGAGCTAATATGAAATCCCCGATCCTGCCATAGGCAACATTATATGGGTGATGTCAATCACCCTGTGATGTAACGCCACTATAGATAGCAATATCTACGGGATCAAAGGTCGGAGGCGTAAGCCGTTACTACGACTGGGCAGTTACAGTCCATGACCTTTAGGTCGTGGGTAGTTGACCAAAGCAATTATACGCTCAAAATCATACTCTCGGATCACCTCAGCACCTTCAGGATACGGACCCGGCTTGTCTGTAATAATTGCTTCAGCCCCATCAGGGCTCTGAACGACTTCCTCTGCCATCATCTCAAAAAGGGTATGCTGATTGATTATATCTGTCAGATGGAAATAATCCGTCAAAAAATTCATAGACGTATCGCCGGCGATTGCCGCACTGCTGTCCCGCGCCAGGTTCAGCCACACAAAATCGGTTCTGTTCAGATCGATTCCGAACAAATAAGCAAACCGGCTGTCACAGTTCACAGTAAACGAGCTTCCAACTGTTTTGGGCTCAAAGATCTGCCCCGACTGCATTTTATCTCTCAGCATAAAACCTGCCTTGCACAGACAGTTCTTAAAAGAGCCCCAGGAAAAAACATTATCGCAGAAAATAAGATACAGAATCTCCGGATTCTTCTTCCTGAATTTTTCGATATTGATATCAAAATATTCGGAACCGCCGTTAAACCCGGACGTCTCATCGCCCGAGTAAATAATTGCGTCAGACTTCCGCCCGGCCATTGTTCGCCAGGAGAATTCTGTCTGTCTTCCCTCGGCATCAATCCCGAATACAGAAAGGTCTATATCATTTACCTTTTCCCAATAAGTGAATGCCCGGATTATTTTTGCATTTTCGATGTGTATTCTTGATCCTTTGGGCAGCACTCCGAATCCGCCCTGCGAAGTGTTTTCCTGAAGCGGTAGAGCGTAGTTTGCCATGTCAGGGTCAATATACACTTTTCCCAGACGTCCTTTTAAAGCCGGCTTCAAGTATTCTTTCAGGGTACCTGTCAGTCTGTCCCTCTGCACGGCAGTGATCAGTGAACGCCTCTGACTGCATTCTTCCTCCGTTTCGGTGTGAACACGCAACCTATTGTACTTGGTGAATTTAAAAGTCCTGGCTTGTGCATCAAACCGGTATTGTGCA